>CAZADN010000078.1:0-9453 GCA_964483895.1 uncultured Legionellaceae bacterium | reverse complement strand
TAAAATTTGTGGCATTTCCCCTTTCCAGAAATAGCCATGATGGACTAATAACATATCAGCCTGCTTATCAATTGCTTGCTTAATAATAGTCTCGCCAGCACTAACAGCAGTACAAATATTCTTTACTTTATCAGAACCCTCAATTTGCAAACCATTCGGAGCATAATCATTAAATTTATCACAATCTAAAAATTTATTTAGATATTCAACTAAAAAATCACGTTCTATCACTTAATCGAGCTTCTCTTAATATCAGCGCCCAGCATAGATAATTTTTCCTCTATACGCTCATAACCCCTATCCACGTGATATATGCGCTCAACTGTTGTTTCACCTTCAGCAGCTAATCCAGCTAAAATTAAACTTGCAGAAGCTCTTAAATCAGTTGCCATAACAGGAGCTCCATTTAACTTCTCAATCCCGGTAATCATAGCAGCATTACCATTTAAACGAATGTTGGCGCCCATTCTTTGCAATTCTTGAACATGCATAAAACGATTTTCAAAAATATTTTCAATAACTGTCGAAGTACCTTCAGAAACTGTATTCATAGCCATAAATTGCGCCTGCATATCAGTTGCAAGACCTGGATACGGAGCGGTTAATATATCAACTGCTAATGGCCTTGATCCATGCATATCTAAAGTAACACTATCACCATCAATAGTTAATGCAGCACCAGCTTCTTCAAATTTACAAAGCATAGATAATAAATTATCCGGTCTAACGTTTTTAACTGTGACACGCCCTCTAGTTAACGCTGCAGCTGTAAGATATGTACCAGCTTCAATTCTATCTGGCATCACCGTATATGAACCTCCAGATAAAGCCTCAACTCCTTCAATTTCAAGTGTATGAGTGCCAGCACCAGAAATTTTTGCTCCAATCTTATTTAAGAAATGAATGAGATCTGTAACTTCTGGTTCACGAGCAGCATTTTTAATAATTGTACGCCCTTCGGCTAAGGTTGCAGCCATTATTATATTTTCAGTACCTGTTACTGTAACCGTATCAAATACTAAAGTCTTGCCAACCAATCTTCCATTTTTACAACGTGCATTAATAAAACCATTTTTAACGGTTATATCAGCACCCATGCTTCTTAAAGCTTTCAAATGTAAGTCTACTGGGCGCGTACCAATTGCACAACCTCCAGGTAAAGAAACATCCGCCTTACCAAATCTACCAAGCATTGGCCCTAATACTAAAATCGAAGCGCGCATTGTTTTGACTAACTCATATGGCGCCACCAAATTATTTATTTCAGAAGCATCAACACTTACTTGCATTTTCTCTTCAACAACGAGCTTTGCGCCTAATTGGCCAAGTAACTCCATCATTGTTGTCACATCTTTTAAATGTGGAACATTAGCTAAAGTAACATTATCAGAAGCTAAAATCGTGGCAGCCATAATTGGTAATGCTGCATTTTTAGCTCCAGAAATATTTACATCCCCAAACAGCGGTTTACCACCATTGATAATCAACTTATCCACGTTGTTCCTCCCATTCTGAGACTGTATAAGTATGCATATGAATCGCATGCAGGTCGCCCGCTACGATATGTTTATTAAGCACACTGTATACCCATTTTTGTCTTGCAAGCTTAGACTTACCTGCAAACTCATCCGATACAATAGTCACCTGATAATGATAGCCATCTCCTTCAGCTTTTACATATCTAACATCATCATGCTGTTTAAAAAGCTTTTCTAATTGCCCATTGGTAATTACCATTACTCTAAACCCTTATTTATTATTTCATCAACTTCATAAAATCTAGCTAACTCAGTAATTTTCTGTGGTATTTTTATTAACTGCAAATTTTTAGAATACTTATGACATTGTTTTTTAATATCAATTAACATCGCGATACCAGAGGTATCACAATGCTCCACTTTACTCAAATCTACAACTACTGTTGCTACTTGATTATTTTTGATTCGAGATAATAAGCGATCATGCACCAATTGAACAGTATTTATTGTTAAATTATTAGTTAATTCAATATTAATATTATTATTTGGCATAATTAAGTAACCTTTTTATTGGTATTCATTTGCTGAATCAACTCGCGAATCGAAGATTTTTGTAAACTACTACCAACTTGTGTTTTATAACTTTGCAATAAACTAACGCCATCAACACTTAAATCATATATCATCCAATTGGAATTTTTAGACACCAAACTGTAAGTCAAAGGTATCTTTTGACCATTTGGTCTAGAAATAACACTTTTGACTTGCACAAAACGTGCGTCATTATACCCTCTAATAGGCATAAATTTAACCGTTTCTCCAGAATATTCTGCAATTGGCACGGCATAAGTTCTTATAACTAATTTGGTAAAAGCAGCAGTAAAATCTTTACGCTCTTGGGCAGATATTTTAGTCCACACTTGCCGACCTAAAACTGACCTTGACATACCATCAACATCCATATGCGGTAGTAAATAAGTAGTAATTGCTTTATTCACAATTTGTGGATTATTTTTTAGATTGCTTTGATTTTGCTTAAGAGTATTAATGATATTATTTGCAGAAGTTTCCAACATTGGCACAGGCGAATCTTGAGCTGCCAATGCAATACTTGCAAAACAATACAATCCTAAAGCTATAATATTTTTAATGCGCATATCTCACCTATTTATTAATATTGAATATTAACTGTCCGATTAAATTTTCTAAAATTATCGCCTGTTCAGTTTTTGCAATTGTATCGCCTGATTTAAGATATGGATGTTTTGCGTCTTGCGAATCAAATCCCGGAACAATACTTATATAATTAGAACCCAACAAACCTTCCGTTAAAATACGCGCTGAAGTATCATCATAAGGAATAGGCTTATCTGATTGCAATAACATAGTAACTTTTGCGTTTAATTGTTCTGGTTGTAATTCTATTTTAGTAACCTCACCTACTTTAACTCCAGCAATTGTTACCGGAGCTCTAACCTTTAACCCACCAATATCAGAAAAATCAGCAGTCACTGTATAAAGTCTTTTAACATTAAAATTTGTAATACCACTAACTTTAATTACTAAAATACTTAAAGAAACCAAGCCAAGTAACATGAAAATTCCAACACCTATGTTGACAATACGTTCACGTTGTTTATTCATATCCTACCAGCCCCCAATCATTAATGCTGTTAATAAAAAATCCAATCCTAAAACCGCTAGTGAAGAATAGACAACTGTGCGTGTAGTTGCCTGACTAATCCCAACTGCGCTTGGATTGCAAGTGTATCCTTGGAAAACTGCAATCCATACAACTACAAAAGCAAAAACAACACTTTTTATTATGCCACTTAATATATCAATTTTAAAATCAACTGCTGATTGCATATTTGACCAAAAACTACCAGCGTCAACTCCCAACCACTCGACGCCAATAAAATACCCGCCATATACCGCAACAGCAGAAAAAATTATCATTAAAATTGGCATGGTTATAACTCCAGCCAAAAATCTTGGGTAAATGACATGAATAAGTGGATTAACTCCCATCATATTCATACTATCAATTTGTTCTGTTGTTTTCATAAGGCCAATTTCTGCTGCCAATGCGGAGCCTGCTCGCCCTGCAAACAACAGTGCGGTTATGACTGGACCAAGCTCACGTGCAACACTTAATGCAACTAATTGCCCAAGAGCACTAGTTGCGCCAAATTTTTGTAAAGTATTAAACCCTTGTAAACCAACAACCATCCCTATGAATAATGCTGAAACCACAATTATTAAACATGACAACACACCAACTAAATATATCTGATCTTTATGTGCGCTGATAAAATTTTTAGATTTAGGCTTGGAAAAAATAAGCCTCAGTAAAAACACTCCTGCCCTACCTAAGTCTTGGCACTTATCAATTGTTTGGGCGCCAATAAACTCTAATTTATTAAGCATTTAATAAATCCTCAGTAAATATTCTATTTGCAGAATAATGAAAAGGTACGGCGCCATCTGCTTCACCATGCATAAATTGCTTTATTTCCGGAACATTTGAATTAAGAAGCTCATCTGGCGTACCATAGCCAATTATTTTCCCAAATGCAGTCAAATATATATAATCAGCTATCTCACAAGTTTCTTCAACATCATGTGAGACAATAATACTTGTTATTTTTAAAATTTGATTAAGTCTTTTAATTAATTTAACCAACACTCCTTTACTAATTGGGTCTTGGCCAGTAAAAGGCTCATCATACATCATTAACATTGGGTCAAGCGCCATTGCTCTTGCTAATGCAACTCTGCGCGCCATGCCTCCTGACAATTGTCCAGGCATTAAATCACATGCTCCACGCAAGCCTACTGATTCTAATTTCATTAAAACAACATTACGCAACAAATCTTCATGTAAATTAGTATGCCAGCGAATCGGAAATGCAACATTTTCAAATACTGATAAATCCGTAAATAATGCGCTATTTTGAAATAACAAACCCATTTTATTACGTTGTTCCGCTAGCGCTTTAGGTGATAGTTCATGAATGTTTTGTTGATTAACAAGTATCGTACCAGAATCAGGAGTCATCAAACCACCTATTAAACGTAACAAAGTAGTTTTACCGCTCCCGCTTGGCCCCATAATCGCTGTTATTTGTCCTGCACGAACCTGAATATTAATATCGTTAAATATACTCTTATTTTCATACTGAAACTTCAAATTGATAATATCGACCAAATTTTGTTGCATATTATCCGCCTAAGCCCTTAATCTTAACTTTGATTATATACCCTGTAATCAAATTAATGCTAATCACAATCATGAAAAAAAAAAAAAAATTATTATGTGTGTAAAATTTAGCTATATTTGAGCGGATTGTAGTCTATACTTAATTAAACGATTACTCTAACATTATGCTCATGATTATCCCAGAATACTATTACCACAAAGCCAAAATCAGTGAGAATCAATTCACGCGAAAGCAGACACAACTGATTAGTCCGAAACAACTTATTCTTGGTAAGCCATATTGGATTAAGCCGTATGCCACCCCTCAATCTAAACCAAAAAAAGTCTTGATTATTAATGATGCGAGAAGAGATTGGGCTTATGAAAATCAAATTCTTTTGCGTGAAAAACTCCTTGAGTTGATGAAGTTAGGCTTTCAAATTCATCTTGGGGATGAATCATTTACGCTATTAACAGTAGATAATTTGTATTTTGAGTTGCGTCGTTATCAGCTGATGGCAACAAAGGAAGAAGATGCTTCCTTAATTAAAAAAGCATCATTAACACTTGGAAAAGCACATGATCAACTTTTTTGTTTAAATGGCTGTGAGATTGACAGATTAATGTTGGATGCTCCTAAGTCATCAACAACGCTTAATGAAGACATATATGAGCCAATTAGCAAAAAGAAAGCTTATTACGTTAATCTATCCAAATCTCCAGAAAATATCTTGTCTGTGATTAACGATCCAACTAAAGAGGAAATAAAATTACTTAGTTTATTGCGTATTAAAAAAGACATGGATTTGACATCGATGGACAACATTTTTTCAGTGGCAAATGAAGTAGATGTTTTAGAATTAAATTTGTTATTGTTAAGCGAGGATGACGGAGCTTTATTTCAAAAGACTAGTTTCCCTACATTCAAAGAGTTATCCTTGCATTTATCAGACCTTTATTCAAGCACATTGAATGAGTTTTTTGAAAATATGGGACAATTGAACATATTAGCGCTGTCAGAATCTGAAATAAAAGGAGCTTCTAGCATAGAACAATTAACGAATTTAAAAAAACTACAGCTCTTAGAGATAAAATGTTGTCAAAGCTGGGACGTGCTTCTTTTATTGACGGTTGATTTACCCAGTTTAAAATTTTTGCGCCTTAATAGCTTATCTGATGTTTGGGACGATGCGAATTTTACGGGCCTTCTACGAATACCAGAGTTGGAGTATTTATGCATAGAGGACGTACAAGGCCTTAATAGAAAATCGCTTCAAAAACTACTTAATGCGTCTCAAAAACTTAAGATCTGTGAATTAAATGAGGTGTATAAGCTATGTGGGGAATTCACTGAACCTTTGTTATTCCCTAACTTGGAAAGATTAACCTTACCTAATGCTTTCAAGTTAGAGACAGACGATCTGCGACATCTTTTACAAAATACACCTCGACTAAAATCACTTACAATTGAAAATGCTGAGTTGCTGTCACCGAATTGTTTTGACACAATTCCATTATCGAGTCTGGAGTCATTAAATATTATTGGAACAAAAATATCTACGTATTCATTTTGTAAATTGTTGCATCAAAATCCACAATTAAAGCATTTGGAACTTTCACCTAATACACATCTCAAAATGACACCTGCTCTACGTCTTATGTTAAGTCGTATTCCGAAAGTGGTCTGGGGAGAGCCTATCCCTCCTCACCGGCTTCTTTCATTAACACTTACACCGAATATCGCAAACTATGAAAAATCAGTTTTTGATGTGCCGTTAATGGATTATTCCAGTGCTTATAATAGCCAACAAATAGACCAAATTCACCGTACACATGATGAAGGAAGACTGGATGCTGAAACGGATGAAAATGCTCAAGCGAAAAAACTTCAAAGTAATCAAATTTTTTATGATTATCAAGGCAATGCACCAGGAGTTGATAGTTATCGATTGGATGTTTTCAACCAACTAACTTTAAATCCTAACCCTTGTTCGAAAGCCCAAGCGATGAAAATTAGCCGAACTGGTGATTATCGTTTTGTTGAAAGTATAGAAAAACAACCAATACATAGCGAAGAAGATTTGTTTCGCACGTTAGAGTCTACAGTAAATGATGCTGAATATTCATATTATTATGGTAAGCAGACGCTATCTTTGGACAACACCTGGCAAGCGGTTGCTTCGTTGTCGGCGAATGATGAAATGACAGCTTATCATATGTCTTCTAATGCAAAAGTTGAGATTAAGTATTCAGAACGAGATGACCTTTATTATATACATTTAAAAGAAGGAGAAGTCCCCGAAGTTGTTGATATTGATTTTGTCATTAAAACACCAACAATCAGTTTGCCACTCTCGAAAGATATTGCAGAAATCATCAATAAATACCGTCAGTTTGGCGTGGGAGAACTTGCTCTACCTGAAGATATTTTGGATGGGCGTGGTTACCTTGAGGCCATTAAAGAGCAAAAAGTGGGTGCTTGTCGTCATCGAGCCGCGGCTTGTTTTGATGAGCTACAAGCCAAATATCCTAAATTACCGGTTAGAATGGTCTTTAATCAATGCCATGCGTTTGTGGAAATATATCAACAAGGGCATTGGGTTGCCTGCGATTTAGGTGGATATCCAGCTGAACTTGAAATCAATCATAGCAATATACCGAAAGAGTTGCGCGAGAAAGAAATTGTTTCAATTTATCCACCAGCGTTTAATACAGACCATATTGAATTTAACCAAATCGAACATTCCACAATAAAACCACCCTACACTTCACACTTTAAAACTTGGAAAGCAGAAACAACAACTGAGACGGATTTGACGCGTTATTTGCAAAATATCACGAAAAAACACGGCAGTAAGCAACTCATTCATCTTAAAAGCGGTGATGAAGTTATTGATTTAACGTTGCACTTGCAACAGTTTTGTCAACACACGTCACGTCCTGTTTATTATATTCATTCACCGGATGATTTATTATGTTCTGCATCCTATATTGAGCGTCATGGGAATCATGGGATAATTAAAACTGGTCCTGGAGGGGAGCTTCATCAATTTTTAACTGAAAACATTGACCCCACAAATCCACCTTTACTAATTGTTAATTACGCAAATTTCGAAGCAGATGATGTAGTGCAATTTAATGCATTGCTTGATGATGTACGACATGCTGATGGAACCCCTTTACCAGAGAAAGCGATAGTAGTTGGCTTAGATACTCCAGATTCTTATAATGGTGCGGATTTTTATTCACGTTTTGATAGTATTAACTATTGCCCATTTGATGGCCAATATTTGCATGCGGGATTTGCAACACCACCTCAAAAATCATCGGATGTAAATATCAGTTATTTTCCCATTGATTTATATCATGCCAAAAATTGGCGCGAGAAACTATTGGGGGAGTGGATCATTGATAAAGAACAATTCTATTTTAAACCTGGATTATTGCAAGAGGCGTTAAATCAAAACCAACCCATCGAAATAAAAAATGGCCCGTGGGATGATCCAGCATTTAGTTTATTTTGGCAACAAATTCAATTAGGACTTTATACAGGCACCCCACCCTTAACTCTGCCGAAGCAAATGCACTTTGTGCAAAGCGAAGGATATGATTGGAACACATTACAGCAGCATGTGACTTATTTAGCGGATGAAGTAATAGCAAGCGATGCTGTAGTTCTAAACCCTAATCGCATGACGGCTTTTTTTAATCATTACGTGGTTAGAAAGAATAAATTCAATTATCAAGAGGGTATTTTAGCTGGATATCAAGGGCGAGAGCTTTCTGTCTATGTCACTACTAACCTCAGTGATGATGAATGGGCGATGTTTTTGAGTGAAAGTAAAAATTCTAAGTTAAAAATCCAACTTGCACCAAATGTTAAACCTCCTGGAAATGGCGTAATTGAAATGCCAAGTCTTCAAAAGGAATCGGTGCAGGACACAGATGTCATTATTACGGATGATATTGATTTAGCCTTAAATACGCTTGAAGCCAATCAACCAATTATTATTGATATTTCTGAATGTTACCCAGAAGACTTATTAGAGAAACTCGATGCGAGCTATGATAAGAAAAAAAACCGACTACGTGCTTCTCAGCGCGAGTCTTATCTTTTAAATGCCTTAAAAAACGGTCAACACGTTATTTTAAAAGGCCATTTTTCGCAAGAGCTCATCGATGCACTAGCTCCTACTTTAATGGAGCGTCGTCACCAAATCCCGCCGCAAGGAAAGCTAACTTTGATTAGTGATAATCAAACTGGATTTTCTTTTTATCCTGAATCAACAAAGTATGTTGTGACGGCAGAGAATAAACAACAACTACTTACAAAACTTTATCCCAATAATCCACTGATTGAACCATTGTTGCGCGAATGTCCAGATGAATCATTGGTGATACTACAAAGTCGCTTGGATTTTTTAAATACTTGTACGGTAATTACTGGGTCATTAAAAGAACTCTCGGAAAAACATTGGCTTGGGCTTAACGAAGTACCCAAACACGTTTTACCTGATTTTGATTTGGATAAAGCCACAGAAAGAGCAAATGCATTTGTTGCAGAACGAAAAGCTGATATTAATCAGCGCCTGGGAATTTCAAACTATATCTTTTTAGCAGGGCAAACTGGCGTTGGTAAGAGCAGTTTTATTAAAGAGCACTGGCCAGAGGCGTTTGTAGGTGAAGATCAAATTGAAAAATGGCTATTAAGTAAACCCTCTGAGCCATTGGCTAAACAAACTCTGTTTATTGATGAGGCCAATATCACCTCAT
>CAZADN010000077.1:0-9454 GCA_964483895.1 uncultured Legionellaceae bacterium | reverse complement strand
ATATTTTTCGAAATAATACTATTTACTTCAACTTCTTAATACTTTTAATCTGCGTATTTATACCAATTTTTGGAATTTTTATTAGTCTATTTATTGTTTTAATACTCGCTAAAGAAAAATTACATACAAATCAACACCATGAAATTTTAGACTCTGCTATTAGGCTAGACGAAATTGAGCCGTATAAAATAAATTTTGGTGAAGGCGGCGCGCTATTGCAATTATTAAACCAAAACGGTAAAACCAGTCAACGCATTAAGTTATTCGACATATTAAAAGAAGTAAACCTATCAAAAATTAACCCATTACTATATAAATTACTTTCTGAAAATAAAGATGAGATCCGCTTACTAGCTTTTAATATATTAGAAAGCCAAGAAGATGTAATATCAAAACAAATTAATCAGCTAATGGTAATGCAAAACGATAAGAAAAATCACAACACGCCTGGTAAAATTGAAAAGGCTTTGGCTGAGGAATATTGGGAGCTAATTTATAAACATTTAATTTCCATTGAGTTAAAAGATATCGTTATCGAAAAAGCTTTAACAAACGCTAAGATAGCTTTAAAATACCTACCAGAGGATGCCGCATTATGGGTATTATTAGGGAAAATTTACTTAAATACTAAACAATATAATTTAGCAGAAGATGCTTTTAACCATGCGCTACTCCTTAATGCCCCGCCGGCTACTACGTTACCATACCTTGCAGAAATTAAATTTACTACTAAAGATTATACGGCCGTAAAAAAATATTTAAGTGATTCAGTAAGTTTAATCGATCTTCAAGAAGTAGCCCCAGTCAAAAAATTTTGGGAAGCATAATGAGTGAACTTATTTATCCAAAAGCTGAAGAAGTCGATATCTGTCTAATATTAGAAGGCACTTATCCTTATTTATCTGGTGGAGTTGCTAATTGGGTGCATGAACTTATTAAAATATTCCCACAATACACTTTCGCAGCAATATTTTTAGGTACATCTGCAGAAGACTACGGCAAACCTTTTTACAAACTCCCACCAAACGTAAAACACTTAGGCACGCACTATTTATTTAGAACTGATGAAGAATTAGTCGATGAGTTCAAATCAATAGATAAAAAAACTCTCAATAACATAAAGAATATGCATGCAAAATGTGCTGACTTTTTAACATCTGCAAATCTTGATTTACAAGAAATATATACCATGATGGAAGAAGGCAGTGAACCAAGCCGCGAAGCATTTTTTCGCGCTAAAGAATCTTGGGACCTTATTGTTGAGAGATATTATAAGCAACATGCTCATGAATCTTTTTTTGAATATTTTTGGACAGTTAGAAATTTACATAGGCCATTTTGGGAAATTAAAAAAATGGTTAATCAAATTCCTAAATGTAAAATTTTACATACTGCATCAACCGGTTATGCGGGATTTTTAGGAGCCTTATTGCAAAACAAACAAAATGTTCCATATGTAATTACCGAACATGGTATCTACACTAAAGAGCGTTGGATTGAAATTATGCGCCACTTTTTTTTCAAATTATCATTTAATAAAAGCTCGCATTTTATTGAAGAAACGCCAATGCAAAAAGTTTGGACTAATTTTTTTGGTATTCTCGCAAAAATGGCATATCAAAAATCCGAAACTATTATTAGCCTGACTGAGGAGTATAGGCAAAGACAAATCTCTGATGGTGCCGAAGCTCAAAAAACCCAAATTATCTCCTATGGCATTGATTTTAATCAGTATAAATTTTTAAATAAGCAATTCAATGCTAAAAAACCCATTTTTGCATGTATTGGACGTGTTGTTCCAATTAAAGATATTAAAACCTTTATTCGCGCAGCAGCAATTGTTTTAAATAAAATTCCCGAGGCAGAAGCTTGGGTAGTTGGCTCAATGACAGAAGACCCAACTTATACCCAAGCTTGTGTAAATCTTATTACGACTCTTGGATTTGAGCATAAAATCAAATTGTTAGGCACGCAAAATATGATGGAAATCTACCAAAAAATTGATTTGCTAATTTTAACCTCAATAAGCGAAGGCTCACCATTTGTGATGCTTGAAAGCCTTGCAGTTGGCCTGCCTATCGTTGCAACTGATGTTGGTGGATGTGGCGAGTTAATCCATGGTAAAAATTCGGAAGATAAGGCTTTAGGAACTTCAGGGCGACTTGTGCAAATCGCAAACCCTGTTGCGACTGCCAACGCAGCTATTGAACTCTTAACCAATAAAGAGTTATGGGAAACATCTCAAAAAATAGGTCTAGAAAGAGTTAGAAAATATTATAGCATGCAACAAGTCAACTATAATTATGGACAAATATACGATAAGGCTATAGCTCATGGCGGGAATAGGATTTAATTTAATCAAAGCACTCGAAAAAAATAGTTTTGTAGGATTATTTCAAGCCTATGGGTTAACTACCATGATAGGCTCTGGGCCTGGTTTAATTATTTTAATAGCTTTAAGCACACTATGTTTTTTCACTTTATTTTCAATCCCAGACCCTAAGTTATCTAAGGAATTCCTAAGTGCTGTAGTTTATTTATATTCAGGCAGCATGATTTTTAGCTCTTTATTGCAATACTTGATTGTAAGATTTTCAGCAGACATGGAGTATATTAAAAGATTTGATAAAATTGTACCTAATATTATTGGAGTATCATTCATACAAATGGTTGCGAGCACTTGTGTATCAACCCCTATAGTTTGTTATTTTTTTAAAGCCTATGACCCTCTTTTAAAAATTTTACTAATAGCATCTTTTGATGTTTTATCTTTAACTTGGGTTTGTTCAACTATTTTAACTGAATTTAAAGCATATTATAGGATTGCTTGGGGTTTCATATTAGCCTATGGAGTCTTATTAGATGTCCATTACTTTTTTGATATTAGTCATGATTCGCTTAACTTTCTATTAATAGAATTTTTATTAGCGCAATGTATATTATTAACTTCTTTACTTTATATAATAATCTCATCGCAACCAACCAAAACCCTAATTGGTTTTGAGTTTTTTAAAAAAACCAATCGTCATTATGCCTTAATGTTTTCTAATTTTTTTTATTGTTTGGGTTTTTGGGTAGACAAATACTTATTTTGGTTTAATCCTGATACTGGACTTGAATCTTTAGCACCATTAAAATTATCACCCATATATGATTTACCTATGTTTATTGCGATACTGACAATGATTCCTGGAGTTTCAGTTTTTATGCTAAGGTTAGAAACTGAATTTGCCATGCAATATCCAACTGTCATGGACGCCATTTTTCAACAAAGAACTTTAGCGGAAATTAATGTCTTATGTAATCAATTAGTAAAATCTGGACAACGCGCAATTTACAGCCTAATTAAAGGCCAGGCGATGATTATTATTATCTTGGTTTTATCAGCATCTTATATATTCAAAAATTTTAATATTTTACCTATATATTTACCATTATTATTCATTCTTGTTTTAGCTGCTGGTTTGCAAATTATACTATGGTCACTATTGAATTTATTATATTATATGACATTATATAAACACGCTTTTTATATAAGTTTCTTATTTGCAACTAGTAATTGTATCTTTACTTACGCTTCTCTACAAATGGGCCCATTATATTACGGTTATGGTATCGGTCTAAGTTTATTAATTACTATAATTTTTGCGGTAGTTCTTCTAAATAAAGATTTTAAAAATATCCAGTATAATACATTTATGTTAGTAGACTAAGTTGACAAAGTATTATGTCTTCAATACTTCACCTTTATAATGAATCAAATGCGGGATATTTATATTAATTTCTATAACAGTAACCCCACCTTCATGGAGTGCAAAAGATATCGCATCCGCAATTTCAGAAGGATTGCTAGCATCTACTTTTAGGCCTCGCAGAAACAAACTTTTCGCCATTTGTACATAATCAACAACAGGTAATGCTGCTGCCTGCACAAAAGGTTCTAATGAATAACCTCTTTGTTGTGCTCCATGTATCACTGAGATTTGCCCACCATTATTATAAATAAGCACTATTAATGGAGTTTGGCTTCGCTTTTGTACCTCAGTAAGTTGTTCCAAACCATATAATGCAGCACCATCACCAATATGAGCAAACACCGGAACACCTACTCCAGAAATTACCATACCAGCTGCCATATTATGAGCTGTGCCAACACAATGATGAGGAGTAATCATACTACCTGGCGCTGCAAACTTTAACGCATAACTGATTGCATTTACTGTTACTCCACTGTCAAACACATGAATAATCTGTCGTTTACCCACAACACGACTAATAACATCAACAATAGGAAGTATATTTAACTCTGGATACATTAAAGCATCCGTGCCTCTATGTAAATAATCACGACCAACCTGACTCACAAACTGATTTTTTATAAACGCATCTTGATACTCACCATTAGACAACTCTTCAATAACCTCACTAACATCTGCGTGAATAGCAATCATTTTAGAATACAACTTACTGAAATATTGAAGTAATTTTTTATCAGGATGCACCAGAATAAACGGATTATTTCGCCAATAAGGATCTCGATTTTCATCGGTAAGGACTCCATCAGGTACGACACCTAACAATACCCTAATGCCATTAAATTTATCCAATACTTTTTTAATCGCAAGTGGTGGTAATCTGCCAACAATCCCAACGTAATGCGAATCATCAAAAGGAATTAAGCCTAAATTACTAGAATCAGTCGCAAGACCAGCCCCCATTATTGAAGCAATATTTTTAACTTTGTCTATTAATTTAGGTTGTTGTATAGCTTGTACTGCAAACCCTCTTCCTAATATCAATAAAGGTGATTTTTGAGTTGTTCTTAAAATATTAAGCTTTTTACTATCATGTGGCTTAAGGGGTACATTTCTTATATTATACGAGTTAAATGATCCAGTTTCTCCCCACACACTACGCCCTACTTCTAATGAAATATCAATAAGTACAGGTTTACCAGTTCCACTATAAGCTAATTTTAAAACATGTTGTGCTGCAATAAGAGGATCATCTCCTGCACGAATCAAGACAATTTCTGCGAGATTTTTTGCAACTACATCAAGATGAAAGCCTTGAAAATGGTAATTATCCTCATAAGAGCTCACACCGTAACTACCAACAATACCAATAAAAGGCAAACCAGATTTATGCGCCAAATAAACACTTAACCCAAGACCACTATACCAACCAACACCCTGTGTAACAATCAATATTCCAGGTCTTCCAGTCACTACACTCCCACCAAGCGCAGCAACACCTCCAGCTGATTCAGTAATAGCTGGAATAAAAGAAAGATGATTATTATTTATAGCCTGTGCTAAAGGAAAAGTGGTTGCGCCATGATTAACATAAATCTCTCTACATCCACCTTCTACAAGAGATTTCAATAATAAATCTGCCACAGTTTCAATACGTGTCATCAGCTAGACTTAAAACATATGCAATAATTTAATATTAGTAGATGACTATACTTAACACAAAAGTTAAGCATGTTTATACACAGTAAATGCATGTAAATTTTGAACACTATAACATCTACCTACGTGCTGCGCTTTAAGCACGGCATCCAGACAATCTTCAATTAAGATCCGAATTACTGTCGGTAAAACTCAATCAAATAATTTAAAGTCTTCGTTAAATCCCACTGATATTGATATTTGGTTAATTGGCGTAATTTCGTAAGATCAGGCCTTCTACGCATAAAATCTGTAAAATCTTCTCCATAAGCCTCATTATAAGATATATGCTCGATTTTTGACTCACTTTTGGTTAATTTTATAACTAATTTCGCCAAATCATTTATCGAAATTTCATTATCACTACCTAAATTTATTATCTCACCAATCGCATCTTTATTTTCAGAAATTTGAGATATTAAAACCACAGCATCCTGAATATTGGTAAAACAACGCTTTTGTTCACCGGTACCGTAAACAACTATAGGCGCATTAGCAATAGCATTTTTAACAAAACGTGGCACAACCATTCCATAGCGACCCATTTGTCTTCTACCAATTATATTGAAGAAACGCAAAATAGTTATAGGAATGTTATATTCCTTATAATAAGATACAGCATATGATTCAGCGGCAATTTTACTTATCGCATACGAAGATCTTGTAAATGCGCTATCATGTATAAGTAAATCATCTTCTTCGTTTGATGAGTGATTTGGGGTATTTCCATATACTTCAGAAGTAGAAGCAATAATAACGCGCGGATTTCGATTAGATTTTTTAACCGCATCAAGTAATCGATTAGTCGCGATAATATTTACATTTAGTACTCTTTCAGGCTCTTTAAGTACTCTAAATACTCCAACTATAGCTGCTAGATGAAATATATAATCAGCCATTTCAACAAGATTTTCTAAACCAGAATAAGTTAAAATATCATCTTTGATAAAGTGAAAATTAGGGTTTTTCTGAAGTTCTTGTATGTTTTCAATGCATCCGGTACTTAAGTCATCAATAACGTATACTGTATGATTTTTATTTAAATAATATTCAGCTAAATTTGAACCAATAAAACCAGCTCCACCTGTTATGACTATATTCATAATAAATCCTTTTCTTAAGGTGAAAATTTAAAATAAATTGTATCAATCAATAAATAAATAATCTATGATTTTGTAAGATTAACCTTTCTTCCCACTGCCATTGAGTTAAAGGATTTTGGTTGATCTTTATTTAAATCCGTTCGAGCTGAGACGAAGCTAAAGCTTCTCCTCAGCCCGAACGGAGTAAACGTAACTTATTAAACTTAATGACAGTGGGATGAAGGGTGAAAACAAAAATAACTGTATTGATAAGGGATGACACATGAACAAATACGCAGTGATAGGTCTAGGTTTTGTCGGTTTAAACTTAGCTGTATCTTTTGCTAAACACAGCACCACTTATGGTTATGATATTAATCATCGTCGTATCGATAAACTGAAAGACCATATAGACGAAAACAAACTATTTACTCCAGATATGTTAGAAGATTTATCTATTACCTTTACTGATAATCTTGAAGAAATTAAACAAGCTAACTTTTATATAGTTACAGTCGCAACTCCAGTAAACTATTTCTCCTTGCCAGAATTAGGTCAATTAGTATCAGCATCTAAAAGTTTAGCTAAAATCCTTAAAAAAGGAGATATAGTTGTCTACGAATCAAGCGTGTACCCTGGCACTACTGAAGAAGTATGTATTCCTATATTAAATAATCACAGTAACCTTGAAAGTGGTAAAGATTTTTTTGTAGGCTATTCGCCAGAAAGAATCAACCCATCCGATAATCAGCATACATTATTTAACATTACAAAAATTATCTCCGGCCAAAATGAATACGCATTACAGCGTATCACCGAAGCATATAAATCAATCTGCAAAGAAGTATATCCTGTATCTTGTATGGCTGTTGCAGAAGCTGCAAAAATTTTAGAAAATACGCAGCGCGATGTTAATATAGCTTTAATGAATGAATTTTCCAAATTAATGCACGCATTAAATTTAGACACCAATGAAATTATAGAAGCCGCTAAAACAAAATGGAACTTTGCGCCATACAAACCAGGCTTAGTTGGCGGGCACTGTATCCCTGTGGACCCACTTTACCTATCTTTTCAAGCAAAAAGACATGGATTATCCTTAGATTTAACTTTGGCTGCACGAAAAATAAATGATGATATGACGGGATTTATTTTACAGTCTCTTATTAAAATTTTATTGAATCATAAAATAAACATGAGCGATATTATCATTGGATTTTTCGGTATAACTTACAAACCAAATTTAATTGATTATCGTAATAGTCTAGCTTTAAAATTATTAACAGAATTACAAAGTTACGATTTCAATTGTAAAGTTCACGACCCATTCAATCATGACATGTGTTTAAAAAACGTAGACGCCGAATTTGAAGAATTCGAAGATATCAATAATGTAAATGTTGTGATTATTCTTGTAGGTCACGATTACTACAAAGATTTAGGACTACAAGATTTTGTGAAAAAATGCAAAGACAAACCGATTATAATGGATATCCCTGGTTTATTTCTTAATGAAAAAAAATCAGCAGAAGATTTAATATATTGGAATTTATAATTCCAATATATTAAATCCGCGCGCATAACAAAATCGTAACCCGTAAGAAGCGCAGCGGATTACGGGATAAATACACCATCTTTTACACCACTATCACAGGTAAAATATCATACCTAAAAATCAAATAACCGCGAAGCGACATCCACGTTAGCGCCTGCGAACCCTCCTGCGATTGCGAACAAGCCCAAACAGTCGCCACTATGTTTCGCTTAAAAATATAATAAAATTTTCCTATAAAAAAGCCTTAAGTTTTGATGCTTAAGGCTTTTTTGGTAGTGATTTCTAACGATTACTGCAATTGGCTTTTAGAAGTAGGTTCATATTCTAATGTATTGAAATCTACTGCAAATAAAACGTTATTCTTTTTATGAATCTGCGCACTTTCATAAAACACTCCAAGAGTTGATAAACCAACAACCACAGATGCCGTAGGTACTAGTATTTCTTTTAATGATTCTAGTATATCTACAAACGCAGACATAGCTTCCGGCATACGGCCTGGCATACATATCGCAACTAATGTAGCTGACGCTCCTATTGCTAACAATATAACTGCTGTTAATGCTACAGCATTTAGGGTAACACTTGATTTAACTGGAGAAGCAACATACACAGAAGATGATTTAGCATTTACAGAATCAGATATGATTGATGATTGACTTTTATTGTTCTCTAGTTCAACTGTCTTAAGAAGACTATATGCGTTTGCAAGAACTGATTCGAATGCCGATAAATCTGCTTGATTCGCCTGGTTTTTTGTTTCATCACTGTCTTTATAAGAATTTACTGACACTTGAAGAGTTGTAATAATTTCATCTAAACTCTTATTCTCAAACCTAGGGTTTTTGTATTCTGCACCATTATTAAGGTCGCACAAATAGTTAAAATACTTGTTTAATACAGTTATTACTTTCTTTTTAGCCAATGCAACATTATTCGTAACATTTTCATTATTACGAGCATCCATTTAATCTACCTTTAGTTTGATATGAAATATTATTGTACAATAATTTATCATAAAACGCGAGTTAAATCCCAAAATATATTACAATGTGATTTATAAATAACCTAATAAAGACGTCATACAGGATTTTCGATTTAAAATCTTTATAATTTAATAAATACGCACTTACCCGTTATTCACTATTTAATTGTGCAATAAATCTCCGCTCCCTAACGGTCGCGGCTCAGATAGTAGCCCGTAAGAAGCGCAGCGGATTACGGGATCGATCCACCATCATTCCCCAAAACTAATATCAGGAAAACGCTCTTTTCCACCACAGTTACCAACCAAAAAATCATATCTAAGAATCAAATAACCGCGAAGCGACATCCACGTTAGCGCCTGCGAACCCTCCTGCGAT
>CAZADN010000076.1:0-9477 GCA_964483895.1 uncultured Legionellaceae bacterium | reverse complement strand
AAGTTGGTAAAAGCACGTTATTATCACATTGTTTTCCACATTTAAAACATAATTGCCGTGCCGTGGAATGCGATGTTCTAGAAGGTTAGTATTAAAAATATTAGAGTTTTTGCATAACCCGCCAATTTTGAACAACAATTACACATTAACCACCATAAATATTCTCTTAAATGGAAATAAGATATTTTTGTTTGTTTGTGAAGGATATTTTTTTATTATCTCTTCGAGATATTCTTTTTCAAACTCGGTTTGATTATCAATATTCATAACCGATAAAATTGGTCTGAGCACAGTCCCTTTGACCCAATTGAAAATTTCTTGATAGCTTTGCATTTCCTGAAAATATTCGGTTTCCCATAGTTGTAGCGAAGATGCTCCATGTTGGGTGAGTAAATCATAATAATAAGATAGTTTGTAAAGTGGCTCTGATAGCATTCCATAATGCAGATTTTTTACATAATTGCACCAGCGACGTTTGGTTTTTAAAACTTTAATAATTACCTGATGTGAAGGTGCATGAAAATTATTCGGCATTTGAATTGCAAATACTCCGCCAGGATTTATGAGCTTTAATAACTTAGGAATTAAGTATTCGTGATTGTTAAGCCAGTGCAAAGAAGCATTTGCAAAGAGACAATCTGTTTTTTCTGAAAATTGTGCTATATCGGTTTGCAAAAACTCAAGCTGAGGTGCAATTCTTTTCGCCTCTTCTAGCATATTAATAGATGTATCAAGCCCTATAATTCTAGCTTCAGGCCAACGGTTTTTTAATAAAACCGTGCTGTTCCCAGGACCGCATCCTAGATCGCATACAATTTTAGGTTGAAAAGAACTCGAAATTGCATTGAGTAAATCACGAGCTGGTCGCGTGCGCGGTTCGCAAAATTTACTATAAGTTTTGGCATTCCATAAATCACTCATGATGTTGATTCACATAGTTAAATAATTTTATAGTTTACTCCAAGTTTAAAAATATTTAAGGATTGATTTGCTTTGATAGGCGAAGAGTTAATTATTGCAATATCTGCAAATTTAACATTTTGTTTTGTTAAACCAACGTATTCATATTCAACGTTTGAGGTCCAGTGATTGTCAAACGCATACTCCATGCCGACGCCACCAGTCCATCCCCAATTACTATCGATTTGAGTTTCTTTTCCAAGAGTTAAATCACCCGTATTGGCATTTATTTGTGATTGAATATTGAGTACTGCAGGACCAGTATTTACATAGAGGAGAGAATTGTTATATGTTGCACCTATTTTCCCAATGATTGTGCCTAAATAACTAATTTTTGTTTGTCCATTTACACCACCAAGGCCGGAAAATAGTGTATTTTCGCCTTGAATATTTGTAGCATTAAAACTACCGCCTATTCCATATACGAATCTATCTGTCTGCCAGTTATATTGTATATGCCCACCGCCAAGAGGCCCTGATGATGAAATAGTATCTCCAAAATAAGGAACATTAATATAGCCAGGTGAGGCGATACTTGCATTAAAAGGATCATTCCAATTGCTGGTTCCGAAGGCGCCACCTAAATCTCCACCTAGGAATAATCCATTCCAATTCATGGTTTCTTTTGTATCAAAATTGTTTTGGTTTGCGTGTTTATAATTTAATTGTAAAAAGCCACCATAACGATTTGTATTAAAACGTGCTGGTTCAACTATTGTTTGTGGGTCGCCTAAAAAATCAAAAATAATCGAGCCCTTCTGCATATTCCACATCCAATACCGCCCACCTAACCCAGCGCTCCAGGTATCATTTAACTGATAATTTAAAATCGTTTCAAGCATTGCACCATCGCCATGACTTGAGTGCTCTGGACCAACTAATTGCCGTGCGTTATGCATATCCAAACCATCAAATACCACAACAGGAATATAAGCAGCTTCAGATGTTAAAGTTAGTGGTTTGCTGATAGGTAATTGCGAAGATAGACCTAAACGCAGAGAATTAAAGGTGTCATATTCAGACAGGGCGATAAAATTAGCAAGATTGCTTGGTGGCACACAAATTATATCTCCAGCCAGTTGCTTACAACCATATATATTGATATTTTGTGCGTAATAATTATATCCGGCAAAGGCGCCAACTTTGGCAGATGATTGTTTTAAAAATGAGTAGCCAGTATCTATAGTTGCATATGATAAATTACCTATAGCGCTACTTAAGGTATTAGAATAAGCATAAGCTGCTGGAAAGTCTTCATCATTTAAACTACCGTTTAAGACACTTCCAGAACCAAGATATCCTTTGACAAATAGGCCGCTTTGATGGTCAATGCGGGCAAATATTTCTTCAGATATGGAGGTTAAACTACTAAATGTCAGGCGTGAAGCCAGGGTATTACCGATATTACTGGTATTTAATAACGGTTGTGGCGCACCTGCTGTTCCCGAGCTTACAAAAAAACGCGCCCCGATTTCCTGCTCCCAATTGGCGACGTTGAATAAGTCAGAATTATTAAATATGGTAAGGGAGTTTTGATTGAAATGATAATTCATGCCTAAAGTAATAATGTTTTCTTTAAGATTAACTGTATTGACAAATGCTTGTCCTGTTGGGGTTTTATAATTATTCATACTATGCGCGGTAACTTTATTAAAGTTACCGTATAAATACTCAGTTTTTAAATTTAAGTGCGAAGTTATACCTGTTTCAATACCGGCGCCAACAACATAACCAGCTTGCCATTGGTTTGCGCGCTTGGATTCTAAAGAGCCTAAACTATTTGAAAATAGGAAATCACCTTTTAAAAGTGATAAACCAAGACCACCGGTTGCAAAAAACGACCATTGATTATGATGGATGCCTAGTTTTGGTTTGGCGACGAATAACCAGTTGTTATTAGCGTAAGATGTGATTACAAATTGGTCATTAGCATTGATTGGGTCAATAATTGCCCCGCTATTAGTTAAATTATTTAAACTTAAAGATTGAAAACTTGTATCAAAACCAAATAAAAACGGCTTATATTGCCAGTTATATCCCAATTCTATACCACCCAAAAAACCGTTAGTATTTAAACTTTGTTTCCCAGCATTATTAACACTGCTGGCCTGAGTAGAATTTAAAAGAGGACCTGCTTGAGTAGTTGTAGGCGTATTAAAGCGTGAAAAAACCGCACCAGCTTTGGTGCCAATATAGAATCCTGTCCAATCATAAGTTGGCTCTATTGACGTAGCCATGACCGAATTAATAGAAAATATTAATTGAGTAAGTAAAAAATATCCATATCTATGATTATTCATGATTTATCCCGTTTAATAAACGATAACCCAGGGTTTCTTTAAACGCATTTTCAGCATTTCCTTTTGCCATGCTAAAGTAAATTTTAGTGAGCTAAGATAGCAAATCTTATTAATGAAGTCGAGGCATGTTATTTTGAAATTTTTGTACTTTAGCAAATTCCCATTATTAAACATCTGACAACAAATAAGATGCACTTGCAAATAAAGAAACTATTTGAAAATAACTCTTTAAAAACGTTGAATAAAAATACCATTGTTGACATAGATAAATATAATCGTCAATTATTTGCTAGTGAAGCAGGTCTTGGTATATGTGAATTTGTAGAACAATGGATTAAGCGGCCTGACGCAATAGTTGTCGGCTATTATCATGAAAACAATTTACAAGGCTATGGTGTGGCAACAATTTGTAACTAGTTTTCAGAGAAAACTAGTTATCGCATTTCACCTTTGTACGCTAATACTAGCAAAATAGCGCAATTTATTTTAAAAGGTTTAATTTTTGCCATTTCAAAAAATTCTTTTGCGCAAATTGAATTAAATACCTTAGCCACTTCAGAGTTAGAGTTTGGAAGTTTGCTCGTAGAGTTGGGATTTGTTGAAAGCGGCAAGAACTTTGTTGTATGTAATTATCCTGAGTTGGCTCCAAAAGAGGCGCCAATCTTACAGCATATTTTTTGCAGTGTCCCACTAGAATATCCGCATGAAGTGATTGCTGGTTTATAAAGAAGTTCTAATAAACCAATTGGTTTTGATAAAATAGCTATTTATGTTGGATAAAGTAAAATCGCAACCTTTTGAAGACTTTAAAGTTGGAGTGAAATGACGAAAATGAATATGTATATTATCAATTTTTATGTCCCAGAAACACATCTTGAGCAAGTCAAATTAGCTATGTTTGGGGCGGGTGCCGGACAAATAGGCAATTATTCTTCTTGTGCATGGCAAGTTCGAGGAGGTGGTCAATTTAAGCCATTAGAAGGCAGTAATGCATTTATTGGCGAGATAAATCAATTAGAAGAAGTTGTGGAATATAAAGTGGAAATAGTTTGTAAGGAAGAAAATCTGGTTTCTGCAATCGCTGCTTTAAAGCATGCCCACCCTTATGAGACAATCGCATATTATGTTACCAAGAATGAAAGTATTTGTTGAAACATAGGTAAAATAAATGCTAGCATTTTATAGCGTAATGTAGGAAATAGGTACATCTGGAGAAAGTCTCATGCGACATGTTCTAGCAGCGTTATTTTTAATGATTACCAGCGTCCATACATCAGTGTATGCGCGAGAATCGTTGGTTATTGGCGCGACGATTGGGAACCCACCATTTGTTTCTTTAAGTGATAATCGCGATCATTTTATTGGCTTTGAAGTTGATATTATGAACGTTATTTGCAATAAGCTAAATTTGAGTTGCACTTACAAACCTATTCTTGCTAGTGAAATATTAGCTGGACTTGCAAATGGAACCATTGATGTGGCTATTACTGCGGTTATTATTCCATCTATTCAACAACAAAATTTAATCTTTAGTCTGCCGTATCTGCCAAGTAATGCACAATTTATGACTTTAAAAACATCATCCATTAATAAAGTAGCAGACTTACCCACAAAACGCATTGGGGTGCGTCGTGGTACATTAGATTCAGGGTTGATGTTTGCGAACTTTGTTCGCCGAATGTTTAAGAACAAAATAACAGTTAAGACATACTTAAGTATGCCTGAATTGATTAATGGCCTATCTCAAGGTGAGGTTGATGCTATATTTGCTAACACGTATTCACTTTATTATTGGAATAATCTTAGTCAAAATACCTATAAACTTCTAGATAAGCCAATTGAAGTCGGGAATGGGTATGGATTTATAACCACAAGTAAAAATTTTAGTTTCACACAAAAAGCGAATCTTATTTTAGAGGGTATGATGACCGATGGTAGTTACATAACGCTGTATAATAAGTATTTCGAGAAATTTGACTAGGGTCTGTTGGCAATTGATGACACAACGGCCCTAAAAAGTGTGTTTTGGATATTTATCTGTAATATTGCCTACTTATGAACTGGTTATGCCTGCTTTAAGGCAATTCAGGAGAACAAGGGGGTAAGCAATGATAATTCTACTCCTTCAGCAACATCATGATTATGGGACTTATGAATGTTATCTCGACCCGTAGAAATAATATCGCCTAGTTGAGAAAATCTTAATCCTCGATATTGGTGATTAACCGGGATAGAAAGTTCTCTTCTTAGCGTTTTTCGCAATTTATTGATAGCGATGTCTCCGAGAAATTCTTCAGCCTCTGGCCAAGTACCTATGGTTTCTACCATGCAAAATAAGCTTAATGCCATTTTATAGTGGATGGTACGATTTATACTGCGAGACCTTGTAAAAAAACAACATATATCAGTATATCGTATGGATTGAGCAGTCGTCTCTAGAGAAGTTTTCGAAGCAAGTACTCTTTGACAATAATAGAATAATTTTATTTTCATCAAGAATTTCCATTTATCGATGGTATCATTGATATCTTCAAAAATTAATAGATCTTCGTCCGTTGCTTTGTACGACGCCCTTTCAATGTCACCTATAGGACCAGTTCTTGCTTCTATCTGTGCATAAGGATGATCTCGGTTAAATCTAGATGAGTTATGGAAAACACTATGTTTGTAAGCAGCATAAACTGCTTTTGGTAATTGACAGAGGCTAACAAAGAGATTCACAGCAGATTGTGCTGCGAAATGAGCCACATCTTCATCGCCGTGACCATCGTAAACACTCATAAAAAACGCTTTTTTTAAAGCAAGTTCATGATACGATAACGTGTGAACTGCAATAGAAATATTATCTCCAGAGCCTGCACAATAAGCTTTAAAAACCAAATCGCGAGCTAAGGCTACTTCGTTGTTTTGTGGTTGTTTTGTATGTATCTCCTTCAAGAAACCAAGTAAGTAATCTTGATGTTTTTCAAGCATACTATCGGAATTGGCCCTTACACCATCATAATCAGCTGGCTCAGTAAACCCATCACATGAGGTGATTATTTTAATTGAACCAATGTTTTGTACATCAATGTTTAAGTGTGTTCTTATGTTCTCTAGGGAGACAATATCGATGCTTGGATCTGCTATCATGCCTGACTTTCTAGAGGATACATCACCGATACTACGACTAATATTTATGCCGTTTATTCTGCCGTCACGAATTTTTCCGCCCATGGCTTTAATCCGTGTACACTCTAATGCTTGTTCTGGTGTATGAATTATTTTATTTAATTGTAAAACACCTAAAGGCTCACCTATTTGACTATAAACCGCAGCAAATGTATAAGCATCGCCTAATGTTGCTATCAGAAGATTTCCATTGCCATCATATACAACGGTGGACGCAGTGCTTCCGCCATCAAACTTATACTCGAAGAAACCTCTATTTTGACATAATTCATCAAGCACAACATCGGTTGTCCATAAGCGGTGACGTAGTTCTTCAGGCGTTAATTTTATTTTCTCTGACTCAAGTGCATCGTCGGGTAGTGCTGCCCATACTAATGCATCCTCCATACTGTGACGTCTACCTTTTATTTCGCAAAAACCAAATGGCTCTGAGGGATGTTGTACAGATGTGGATTCATCTGTCGATGTGGAAATGATTTGTCTCATGAGATTTTTTAAGTGTTTTCTTTTGTCTACATTATATTTTCATTATAATCAACAAATTATGTTTTTGTCACTCTATTTTAAATTTCATATTGGCAGCTGTAATGCCTCAATATCAAGAATTTCTTTTAGCCTATGAATGGGATGCTGCGCAACGTTTATTATTGGCATTAGGTGTGTATGAAAACTTTTATCGTGACCTTAAAATTAGATAAACCACGATAAAAGAGCGGTAGTTTTTGGCAAACCTTGCTTCTTTAAAATGGTGAGATACTCATCAACTGATTTTGGTGGATTTTTTAATCGTAACCGCGTATTTCTAACAGCCATTAAAAATGAAATCTCATTCAGATTGCTGAGCTGCATTAAAAACAGATCAGGATGCTGTGCTTTAACATTGTATTTAATTAATTGATCATGAGGAAAATCTTTTAAATTGAATGTAACGATGATATCTGCTTCAGAAACAATTGCTGCCGCTAACACATGAGCATCGTTAGGATCAGGCAATGTTAATATTTTTTCAACATCTTCAAAATTCTCTACTAATGCATCAAGCACATGCATATTCATCATCTGTTTTGTTCGTTCTAGCTTATCTTTTGTGATATCAGGTCGTGATTTTAAAACGTTCCTCATCCATTCATCATGGATTCTATTAGACCATTTGGCGCGATAAAGATCACTAAGAGCCAATTCCATAAGTAGATCGCGGAGTGGTGCAGGATAGAGTACGCAGGCATCGTACAAAGCGGTAAAATGAATCATTCATATCCCATATTTAAATCTTGTGCTTGGTCAACAAGCTTTTGCAATATTTTTGCTCTCGCTTGATGAGTTTTTTCTTTATATTTTAATACGTCATCAATCAGGATGCGACGACGATTACCCACTTTTTGGAACGGTATTTCACCGGATTCAAGCAGTTTAACAAAAAATGGTCGTGATACATTTAATAAATCCGCGGCTTCTTGTGTGGTTAAGTTGGTATGTTCTGGTATTAAGGTCAGCGCATTACCTTCTGCAATTTGATTTATTATTTCCAGTAATAACTTTACGGCAGACCCAGGTATTTCAACGGTTTTATTTTCTATATTTAAATAAGCCGGAGATGTTTTATGTAATCGTAATGTGCCTAGGGCTATTGATGATTTTTTAGCAACACCTATGTCTTTTTTGCTAGGATTTTCACTTGCTATAGAATGTAGGTTCATATTTTGTACCACCATGTTTTATATCCACATAGCAAATTATAGCATATTATTCGAAACAATCGAATTATTCGAAATATTTTTATGGTTGAGTAGGGTCAATAAACTCTTGTAGAGTTTGCTCTAAAATATGCTTCGCAATTTCTTCACCGAAATAAACAATAATTTTAGAGCCTTCTGTAACAATATTTTGACCACATTCGGTTATTATTTTATCTCCGCTTTCAGTACAAATGTATCCTATATCGTCTTCATATGTTGGCACATGCAGTGGTGCAGACGTTTTATCAGGAAGCAATGTTGAAACTGTAGTATGCTTTGTATGAGTAACTATTCCATGCAATAAATTAAAATATGGATCTTTAAGCTGCTTGCACTTTCTATAAGCTCCGGGTACTTTTTCGCCAAGTTTTTCTTCAGTTAATCCAAAAGGGTTTTCTCTCCATTCTAATAAATGATAAATGGTAAATGCGGCGTTAAGCGCATGATCCATAGCCTCAAATGTATCCATATTATTTTCAGCTTGCTTTAGTCGATCAATTTCTCTGTGAGCTTTTAGTTTTAAAGCTTCATAGTTTAGGATATTGATTGTCATAATGACTTTTTCACTAAATTTTCATCGTAAATACATCTGTCGTATGCGAAAACAAATGATGCTCACAAAGCGGCTCCGCACCTTGTTTCTCATACATACGATTTAATCCAGGTTTTAAAGTATCAAGCTGAACACGTTCTGCTCCCATCTCTCGCGACAATCGTTTGGCTTCATCAATAATCTGCCGGCCAAAACCAAGACCACGATAATCTTTCTCGACATAGACATACATTAATTCAAGTACATGTGGCAAATTAATGGCACCAGGTGCGCGCAGTAAGTCATTGTGGAACTCATGATTGGCTTATCAACGGGTTGGCGTGATGCTCGATGCAATGCGGAATTAGCTACTGTTCGTGTGCATGATTTGAAACATACGTTTGGAAGACGATTGCGGGCTGCTGGCGTTAGTTTCGAGGATCGTCAAGATCTGTTGGGTCATCGTTCCGGACGAATAACCACACATTATTCGTCCGCGGAACTACAGAACCTTTACGAAGCAGCGAACAGCGTTTGTGAAAAGCAAAAAAGTGGAGTGGTATTAACTTTGCTGCGTAATCCAAACTTTAAACCAAAGAGTCATGCTAAGCAAGAAGCAACGGTTTTTTCGTTGTGAATTGAAGGTAGGTCCCGAAGAAATCCCGAAGTGGATTTTACGGGATTAGGACATCAAGTGGTAACTGATTGATTTTACAGGCTTTAATTGGTGGGCCCACTAGGACTTGAACCTAGGACCAACGGATTATGAGTCCGCTGC
>CAZADN010000075.1:0-9539 GCA_964483895.1 uncultured Legionellaceae bacterium | reverse complement strand
CACCCATTGATTATCTCTTGCAGCATGTAAAACGAGGTAAAGGCCTCATGCATCATGGTGGTTTATGTAATGAATCTCCGGCGAAAAATAAAAACTGTTCTGATAGCGCACTTACAGCTGCTATTAATTATATGAGTCAAAACAAATAGGAATATAATTATGCATGGTCATTCAAACGATCATTATTCAAATTCAAGTTTTGGAGTAAGCCGTCATCATGGTCATAGCCAGGCACCAGTTTATGCACACAGACATCACAACTCTGGATTGTTTCATAGCCCAATAGAAACATTATGTTGCGGAGCTTTGCTTGGTCTTGCTTGTTTTTCACCACGCTTTGCTTATGGTTGCATCGTAGCTATCGCAGCTGTTGTCATCATAGCTTGTTTGGCAACTTTGGCTATGTCAGTCACAGCTGAAACATTACTCTCTATATTTTTAGTCGCAATGGTCGTAGCTGGGGTTGCTGCTCTTTGCAAACAATATGGATGCTGTGGGACTGAACAAAATCAACAAACATTCCAACCAGCACAAATATAACGTATTTTATCCGAGCCGCGACCGTTAGGAAGCGGAGATTTTGATTTTTTGGTGAAAAGCTCCGCTTCCTGACGCTCGCGGCTCGGTTTCTGCTTGATTTTAGTTATGTGCTTTATACTGCTGGACTTGGTAAAATGCCTATGCTTTCGAACTCTGTTTTTTTAAAAATGTAAAACTCATTGTTATCGTTAGACGCAAATCCTACTTCCTCATCTGTAACATTGCAAATCCAACGCATAGTCGTGAGTGGATTACGTGATTGAAACACTGTTGGTGTGAAAATTGCTATGTTTTTGCCTTTTTGTTTATCTCTTGCTGACAAATATTGAAAAGCCTCAATATCAGATTCTCGCATTTTCTTTCCTAGCAATTGTGTAGCCTGATAATCATGCTTGGACGCCAGAATTTCATTATATATCTCAAAAGGCTCTTTATCTAAAAACACTCCTTTTTGAGTGCGCATGGATATAGTATAGCTTGAATATGTAACCTGCAATGCATCTAGATAAGGGGCGCTCATCCCAGCCATAAACACAAACCTATAATATGCGGCCTCGGCTAAAGCAGTAGTAATATTCAATGATGAATAAAAAAGACTAGGAAAAAGACGCGAACCAAATCTTGAACCATACTCTAATGGCGGATATCTAAAAGGTGTAAAAAGTAAATAATGAAGGTTTTCAGATGATTTTGCTTTCGATGGTTTGGTTGCATCCAGCATCTCTTCTAGCAACTGCTGCTCATATATATCATTTACAAGGCTCATGGTTGCGATTAAATGCTGATCTTCTGTAACTCTATGTACTGTTGCCATTAAAGGTTTAACAAATTTATGACCTTCAACTTCTTGCCAAATATCAAGCATTATACCTTGCCTCGCATTGCATCAAGGTAATTTACAATTTTTACAAGCCCTGTAATACTTTTCATTTCTATCAGAGGCACGCCTTGAATGTGATGATTATGAGTATTAAGCCAATGAATCATTGCATCTTTATTGCCGCCATTTAAAGCAAATAATGCTCGATACATGCGAATTAATAATAAAGCGAGCTCTCCAGGAGCACTTTTAGGTTCTAAAGATTGGTTTTTAAAAATTCTTGTTACGGTATTTGGGCTTTGATGAATAATTTCACTAAAATCAGTTTTGCTAATTTTCATATCCTGCAGTAAATTAAATACTGCTTTGGCTAGTACATGAGCTGGGTCTAATTTATGTGCGGTTAATTTCATATAAATTATTAAGTTTATTCACCATATAGTGAATTATAACATAAAATTCATAATATGATGAAATGTCATTTGCTATCTTTTAAGCCTGTAGCGATAGAATTAACTCCAATATTGGGATTTACACCACAATCGTCTAAAAGTTTTAATAAATTATTTCCTTTGCGCGTTAAGCGCTTAATGCAATACTCATCAAGATAAGTTTGTAAAATATAATAACATTCAGGCAATGTTAAAATTTTAAGAATTTTCTCAGCTCTTGCAAGGTGCATACGCACACTATTATCGCATGCTTGAAATAGTACGCCCCCTAATACCGATGCAATGCTAACTTTGCGCTTACTGTCTGCTAGATAAAAACGCTGTATAAATTCATCAAGCGCTCTATCCTTATCCCATTCAACCCAATTTTCATAAACAGATAAAGCGTCTGTAAAGTCAATTTTATCTGGATTATCAATATGTTGCAGTACATAGGTTACCGCAACAACCGCTTGCAAATTTGCCCAAGAGCAATTTCCTACTATTTGCGAGCTCATTGGCATATGCGCAACATGTTTTAAACCTAAAATTTTATTTATCTCTTTATGAAAATATTCGCGCGGTTGCTTTTTATATAAAAAATCTTGTAAAAATCTTAAAGTTAATGCTTTTTCTTTAGTAATTTCATATATATTAATACTACCCTCATGCAAACTATTTTCACCTCTATCAATTTTTGCCCACAAGTTTTTATAACGCACAAATCCCATAGCATGTCCCTGACTTGCTGCGGGTAAAATTAACATTGGTGATTTAAGTAGGTTATCAAGACGTTGCAGCTGTTGCTTATCAAGTGTAACGTGCTGTTGCAATTGTAAAAGTTCATCCGCGACACTAAAACCATCCATAATTACATGGATATATTTAAATTTATTCCTAAAATGCCTAGTTGAATAACTACTCGTAAAGCGTCTTAACGAATCTTGAATTATTGCAACAGTAAATTCTAAAATAAATCCTTCATAATCTAATTCAAAAAACTCACCTGCAGCATTAACTATATCTACATCGCCCTTAAGCTCAAATCTGTGTCCAAGAAGTTTTGCATAAATAAAATCCAGTGCAAAATCTAATTTAGCTCCATATTGATAAAGTAAATGCTTAATATCATTTTGATGACGGAAAATTGGGTAAACTAAGACTGAAAGCCCCGCGCGTGTATATGCGTTAGAATTAGCGCCATTAGCTAATAGAAAATTAATAAAATCAAGCGAAGCATTATCAACAGCCCAATGCAAAGCGGTACGTCCAGTTACATCTGGTTTATTAATCTCGACACCACGCGCAATTAAAAGCTTGGCGATATTTAATTGCCCAGTAATTGCACTTTCGATTAATGGCGTAAAACCATATTCATCTATATCATCTAAAGACTCACCTTCACGCAAATAATAATCAAAATCTGGAATTCTACAGCTAATAATATCATTTGCTATTGTCATAGATTAAAAACCTTGTGGTTTAGGTGCTGGAGAAACTCTTGGAACATTGCCAAGTCGTAATTGCTTTTCCATTTCTTGCTGACGTCTTTCATTATCAAATTCACGTCGAGCCTCAGTATTTAAAGGTGGTTCTGGATTTAAGTTAGGATCTATACCGTCAAATCTCTGACTATTTAACCATGGATTTTGTAAAATATTATTTTGTGCCTGCCCTTCAAGATTTTGTCCAGGACTTGCGTTATCAAGATTGGCATGCTCTCTTGCATGTACTTTAGCCTGACGTCTATGTCCGTCTTGCTCATGAATACGTCTTTGACGCTCCATAGATTGAGTTTCATCTACTAAATATGAGTCACTTCTTTTTATCTTATCTTTCGTAGAAACAGATATAACGATATCTATCCACAAAGGTGAACTTAAACCAGAGTGAGAAATAGATAAAACTTGTTTAATTGTTCCTATTGTTCGTGGATTTACTTCAACATTAATCGTACAAGTATCTTGCGGCGCAAGCACTGCGCCAATCGAACAGCTCCCACCAATTATACGAATACGACTATCATCGCCTTGCACAAGTTCAAGCATAGAAATAGTAACACTTGCCTTGCTAGTGTTGCATATAGTATATGTTTTAACAATTGGGCCACTACCAATTACCAATACATCCCATTCTGGATTTGGCAACATCCATGCAATCTGGCCTAAATTGTCTTTACTTAAAGATTTCTTTTTGCTCATATGAACATTATACACTTTGTTTTATAAGTATTCACCATATAATATTTCAGCAATTTGCACCGCATTAGTCGCAGCACCTTTACGTATATTGTCAGCAACCACCCACAAGTTTAACCCATTTGGATGTGATATATCTTGACGAATACGTCCAACATACACTTTATCATTACCGCACGCATCCGTTAAAGCAGTTGGATATTCTAAAGATTCAACATCATCAACTACTTCAATCCCTTCAGCCTTTTCTAATAGATTACGTGCATCACTTGCTGTTATTGGCTGTTCAAATTCAACATGAATAGCTTCAGAATGCCCATAATGCACTGGAACTCGCACCGCGGTTGGATTAACCATAATACTATCATCGGCAAAAATTTTACGAGTTTCCCAAACCATTTTCATCTCTTCACGAGTATAGCCATTGTCTTGAAATACATCTATATGTGGTAAAACATTAAAGGCTATTTGTCGTGGATATACCTTAGGCTCAATTGGTCTACCATTTAAAAGCTCAGTAAATTGATGAATTAACTCATCAATTGCCTTTTGACCAGAACCAGAAACTGATTGATAAGTAGCAACATTTATACGTGAAATCTTTGCAACATCATGCAAAGGTTTTAAAGCAACAACCATTTGAATAGTTGAACAATTAGGGTTAGCAATTATGTTACGCTTGGTATATTGCGCGATACATTCTTTATTTACTTCAGGCACAACCAAAGGCACATCTTCATCATATCTAAAATGTGAGGTATTATCGATAACAATACAACCTTCAGCCGCAGCAATCTCAGCATATTCAGCTGAGACTGAGCCTCCAGCTGAAAAAATTGCTATATCAACATCAACAAATGAAAAGTTTTCTAAATTTAATACATCAAACTCTTGATTACCATATTTAACCGTATTTCCAGCTGATCTTGCGCTCGCTAAAGGGTAGAGATTAGCAAGTGGAAATTTCCTTTCGTGTAAAACTTCTAACACAACTTTACCAACCGCACCTGTTGCTCCAACAACTGCTACATTCAACTTTCTCATATAAAAACCACCCTCTAAAATATATTTTGTGCGCGCTGCAGCAATACACTATCCATTAATACTAAAGCTAACATAGCTTCAGCTACTGGCACTCCACGAATACCAACACATGGATCATGCCGACCCTTGGTTATTATTATAGCATCTTCACCATTTTTATTTATGGTACGTCCAGGCTTTGGAATACTAGATGCTGGTTTAAAAGCCAAACGCACAATAATATCCTCACCATTAGCAATACCACCTAAAATTCCACCAGCATTATTAGATAAAAATCCATCTTTAGTTATTTCATCTCTATGCTCACTACCCAACTGATTTACCACCGCAAATCCAGCGCCAATTTCAACGGCTTTTACAGCATTTATTGACATCATTGCATGTGCAATTGTTGCATCTAATTTATCAAAAACCGGCTCACCAAGCCCAACAGGAACATTTCTTGCGTGTACTTCGACTAAAGCACCTATTGAATCATTTTGTCTTCGCAAGTCATCAATGTACTCTTGCAATTGCAATAATTGCGTATTATTAGGGCAAAAAAATGGGTTATTATTAATCTCATCTTCGTCTAAATTTTCAATGCTAATGTTACCAATTTGCCGTAAAAACCCGCAAAATTCAACCCCATATTTTTCTTGTAAGTATAATCTCGCAACAGCTCCTGCAGCAACTCTTGCAGCTGTTTCCCTGGCAGATGCCCTGCCACCACCACGATAGTCGCGATGTCCATATTTGTGCTGATAAGTATAATCGGCATGTCCTGGCCTAAATAAATCTTTGATATCATCATAATCTTTAATTTTAGCATCATGATTTTCTATAATTAACATTATAGGCGTACCAGTTGTTAAGCCCTCAAAAACTCCAGATAAAATTCTAACTTTATCACTTTCACGCCGTTGACTAGTATATTTAGACTGACCAGGCTTTCTTTTATCTAAAAATGGCTGGATTTTTTCAGCACTCAACTCAAGCTTAGGAGGACAACCATCAATAATACACCCTATAGCCTCGCCGTGACTTTCGCCAAATGTAGTAACTTTAAATATCTTTCCAAATGAATTTCCACTCATAGCATATCTAATTGCTCATAAGTTAGTAAAAATACTCCGTGACCACCATTTGCGAAATCTAACCATATAAATGGGCAATCAGGAAAAGCATTAATTAACTCTTCTTCACTATTTCCAACTTCAACAATCAATACCCCACCCTCATTTAAATAATTTTTCGCATTATGCAAAATATTTTTAACGATCTTTAAGCCATTATCTGGAGCTTCTAAAGCAAGCTTGGGTTCATGGTAATATTCAGCTGGCAAAGTTTGCATTTCAGCAGCACTAACATATGGAGGGTTACTTACAATAATGTCATATTTTGTATTTTGCAAATTTGCAAAACAATCAGAATGAATAAGATTTAATTGCTCATCTAAATTATGTTTTTCTTGATTAATTTTTGCAACAGCAAGCGCATCTAAGGAAATATCAACCGCATCAACCAAAGCGTCAGGAAAAGCGTAGCAACAAGCTATCGCAATACATGCGCTACCAGTGCATAAATCTAGTATATGAGTAACATTATCAGGATCAACCCAAGGCATAAATTGCTGCTTTATTAATTCACCAATTGGCGATCGAGGGATTAACGCCCTCTCATCGATATAAAAAGATAAATCGCAAAAATAGGTTTCTTTTGTGATATAAGGCACTGGGATATTTTTCTCAATCCGCTTTTCAAGATTTTTAATTAGTAACTGTTTTTCAGAATCAGTTAAAGACGCATGCACAATATCTTGACTAATATCAAATGGCAAATTAAGACTACCCGTAATTAACATCCAAATATCATCCCAAGCATTATCTGTACCATGCCCAAAATAAATCTTCTTAAATAATGCTCTTGACACCCCAAAACGCAAAAAATCAATAATTTTTGTAAAGCTTTGATAAGCTTCTTGATAAATTGTATAAGACACGAAAAATTCCTAAAATTAAATGTATTTGTCAATTATATGCTATACTTCGCAATGCTACAATTTGCCAATTAAAATAACACGATCATGACTTCTGACAATGACATACCTGATGATGAAAAAAATTTATTTAGAAACACCATGCGTGATGTCAAACCTCTACAGAATAAAGCAAAAAATCTTTACAAAGAACCTAAAGCAATGACTTTTAGAAAAAAATTAATTCCAAAAGAAAACCCTCCGCCTATACATATCGAAAATAAATACCAACTTGTAGGCAGCGAAGAAGTCATATTTTTTACACGCAATGGGATAAGTAAAAAACAATTACTTGATTTAAAAAATGCACGCAATAGATATGAATCAGTCCTAGACTTACACGGTTTATCTCCAGATAATGCCGCAATCCAATTATCTAATTTTATAAACAGACAATATAATCTAAACAAAAAAATTATATTAGTAATTCATGGCAAAAGTGGCAGAGATAACACCCCACCTGTTATCAAAAACTTAGTGAATAGTTATCTTCGCCAAATTCCAGAAGTATTAGCCTTTTATAGCGCCATGCCCAAAGATGGTGGAACTGGGGCTGTATATGTTTTATTAAGAAAATTAATGTAAACCTAATGAACACAAACCAGTGATAAAATTGAATTTAAAAATTTTTTAAAGGCCGCGTGCGAGCCCAGCGCGGCGGCGTGCGGCCTTTTTATATTATATAAAATAAACCTAGGAATTTAAAAGTAAAGACCATTTTCATGCGTAGGCCCTACCATCACGCAAAGTTTATCTTGTAATATTCCCTAAAAAATATTATTATTTGCACAAAAATATTAATTGTAAAACTTATGAATCAATCAATTATTATTATCGGTATATCTGGACCATCTGCTTCCGGTAAAAGTTTACTTGCAAACACTATTGTAAGAGAATTAGGCTCTGATCAAGTAGTAGTTATTTCTGAAGACTCCTATTACAAAGACAGTTCACATTTATCATTTTCAGAACGTGAAAAAATCAATTATGACCATCCTGACTCATTTGATCATGAGTTATTATGCAAACATCTAAAACTTTTGCAAAAAGGCCTTTCAATTGAAATTCCAACTTATTCACACTCTGAACATATACGCTTATCAGAGACAAGAACTGTTGGCCAGCATAAAATTATTGTAATTGAAGGGATTTTACTATTTAGTGAAAAAAAATTACGTGAATTAATGGATATTCGTATATTTATGTCAGCGCCATTAGATGTATGCTTGAGTCGGCGTTTAATGCGTGATGTTGTAGAAAGACATAGATCTTTTGAGTCAGTTTTACATCAATATGAAACTACAGTCCGTCCAATGTATTTGCAATTTATTGAGCCTTCTAGCCGTTATGCAGATATTATAGTCCCACGTGGCGGTGAGAATCGTATTGCTATAGATATGATAAAAGCTAAAATGCGAGAATTACTACGCTTTAAAGAGGAGTAACACACATGGGTTTTCTAACTGGTAAAAAAGCATTGATATTTGGCCTAATAAGTAATCGTTCTATTGCCTATGGCATAGCCAAAGCATTTCACGCTCAAGGTGCTGAACTTGCATTTACTTATCAAAATGAAAAATTTAAAGATAGAATTTCAGCTATGGCTGCAGAATTCAACTCTAATTTAATTTTCCCTTGCGATGTTGCAAGTGATGAAGAAATCAATAATGTCTTCGCAAGTCTTAAACAAAATTGGGATAAAATAGACTGCTTAATTCACTCAATTGCATATGCCCCAGCTGATCAAATTGCTGGTGATTACATAGATAACGCAAGTCGCGAAGGTTTTAAAATAGCGCATGATATAAGCGCTTACAGTTTGGTCGCTATTTCTAAAGCAGCATTACCAATGATGCTAGAAACTAATGGCTCAATTTTAACTTTAAGCTATTATGGCGCTGAGAAAGCCGTACCAAATTATAATGTTATGGGAATTGCCAAAGCTAGTCTTGAAGCATCAGTACGTTATTTAGCGGCTAGTTTAGGTTCTAGAGGAATCAGAGTAAATGCCATCTCCGCCGGACCAATTAAAACTTTAGCAGCAGCAGGCATTAAAGATTTTCGTAAATTACAAAACTCATACGCTGAAGTAACACCACTAAAACGCAATATTACCGCTGAGGAAGTAGGCAATACCGCGGCATTCTTATGCTCTGATTTAGCATCAGGTATTACCGGAGAAGTAGTCCACGTTGACGCTGGATATCATGCTGTAGGTATGACAAATATAGAGTGAGAAGATATTATCCTTTTTAGAGTTGTAAAATTTATTTTATATGCTAACCTGAAAGTATGACTTGAAGTATTTATTCGATACTTCAAGTTATATTTTTAACATAATGGAGTATACAATGATAAATTTAAAAAAAGGATTGATAGGGGTGGCCGCTGTTTCATTAAGCTCATTTCTATGCATCTCAGTGCAAGCATCTGAAATCAATAGCGCGACCCAAGACCAGGTAAATGCTAAAACATTAACTGTGGCGCAT
>CAZADN010000074.1:0-9688 GCA_964483895.1 uncultured Legionellaceae bacterium | reverse complement strand
AGTGGTAATTTCTCTATTAATTCTGCTTTCACCTGTTCACCAAAAGCTACAAGCGCATCGCGTGATCCACTATCCGAAACCGTTAACCTAGCTTCTATCGCTTTTCCAAGAGCCGCAACAGCATTATCATCTTCACAAGTAATTAATATAGGTTGATGCCTATTCATTAAAATAGATGCAACAATTGTATCTACTTGATGGTTTTGACCCTCTAATACATAATTATCTACTATTGCTTGATGCTCATCCTTCTCCTCTTTAGATAATTCCTTTGTATTTAGCTCTGCAAAAGAATTTAGAGCATCTTCAGATATTGCTTTGCCACAATAAATCGGCTCTAAATACTCTGTTTTAACTTCAGCATGCGTCGGAAGCTTTATGACACGTTGGATATTAAACTCTTTAGCATAGAATTCCAAATCATCTTTATCACCACTCGTCCCGGTACATGCTTCTACATATTGATAATAATTTTTAATAATATAAGGTGCATTAAGTGATAATACTATTTCACTATTTGGCTCTACAAAGAAATTAGGTGTTTGACCATTTGCGACAGCTTCTCTATTTAACCGCACATGTAAAAACTGTTGGACCAATTCACTATAAGTTGAACCATGACAAATTTGATTATTAATCACAACTTTCGCAAAACTAGTTTCAATACCAATTTTATGCGTTTCTGGCATTATACAATAATCTTTATTTACTTTAAGTCCAGATGCGATATGTGCTGCAGTAAATAAATGGCGTAATTGTTGGTCACGATCATCCAACGTATCCGTGCTCTTATTTTTAGCCGCAGGAATAATAAAATCTCGGAAAAAGCGTGACTTTTCAGGAGCTACGTGTGGTTCCTGCGCTTGCAAACGTTTACAAAGCTCTTTAATTTCTTTGTTACGAGTTACACTTGGATTGCCAGCAAAATAGCCTTCAAAAGTCTCTTTATACTTCTCGTAAAAATCGTAAGCTTCGCGATATACCCATTCGTCATAATTATATATTTGCGAATTATCGCTACTATCAGAGTAGTTAAATTGCGTATGTTCATCGCGTAGAACATGATCGCCCTCATCAACGAAAACTACACGATTTGTAGCTTTTAAATCACAGTTGGCAGCGAGGTTCTGCCAAAAACCTCCAGATTGAAATAAACCCCAGTTCCCAATTGTAAAATAGTTTATTGCCCCGATACCTCTCTCATCAACAGCACTATAATACGAATTTACCTGAAATTCAGAATTATTGTAACCAGCGCGAATTCCGAAAGCATCTAAAACTACCGCGTAATCAGAATAATCTCGCTTAGACAAGCTATCTTTAGAGCTAAAAATATCAACGATCTGCCCGTTAAGAGCTCTGTATGAAGTACGCATTAAAGCAATAAGAGTTTTACCTTCGCCAGTCTTTACTTGATGTAATAAACTTGCATTGTTGTGTAATGCCCCATACAACAAATCCATCATTTGCGTATGATTAGCCCACATACCAGTTTTTCGTACTAAGACCTCACGCATACAAGCAAGTACTTTAGCAATTGCGTAAGGGTCAGATGGTTGTTTAGATTTTGATTTAGCTAACTCTTCATGTAACTTTAATTGGAGGTCTTGCAACGACAATTGTTCTAAGTTATGACTTATACTGTAGCTATTTGTATAATATAATAAATTAACTAATTGCTTTTGTTCATTATCAGATACAAAACCTTGACCTTTAAGTTTAAAACCTTCTAAAACACGTTTTATATCTTTCAAAACTTTATTGTCTTCATCTGAAATACAATAACTACGTTTGCTAAGACCAGTTTTAAGATCAGATGCCTGTACAACAGTTTCAAACTCATGGATAATCTTATCCGCGGTATTCAAGTTTGGATTTTGTAATAAAGAATGTAATTGTTCTGTAGTAGGCCTAGGTAATTTTGTATAATAACTAACTAATTTTTTTAACTCTTCCTTGCTTAATTTTTTTAGATTGGCTACAACACTATTTTCTATAACGTCTTTCTTATCTAAAAATTCATTTGTAACTGATAATGCTGATACCAAAATTAAATTAACATAACTGTCTTCTTCAGTAAAATTATTTAAATATCTATATACATTTGAAAATTCAAGATTATATTTAGATAACTGCTCTAAAAGCTTTGCTTGATTTTCTTTAAGCAAATTTGCTTGCGGAGAATTTGGCACCACAAAAGTAGAATTTATGGTTAATGCTAATAAGCTATCAATATTATCATCTAACTTGCCAGAATTAACTAAGTTCATTAAAAGTGTTGCAAAATATCCTTCGCGTTTATCAGAATTAATATTTTTAAGAGCCTGCTTAAGTTTCGCAATATTAGACTCAACGTTGCGATAGTCTTTTAACTTAACCGCAACTTTAACCAATAATTTTTGCGCAGCAAATGAAAGTGTATCGTGCGTAATAATAGTAATTAAATTTTGTAATTTTTGACAAGAGTAATCAGAAGGCGATAAACACTGTAAATCAGAATTCAATAAACTAGAATTAGGGCTACTTAGCGCATCATTTACTAGTTCTTTTAAAAATTCCGTTGGATAATTCTGTTTCGCAAGGTTAATACCATTTAAAAATGTTCGCAACCATAAATGTAATTGTTCTGTAGAATAGTAACGTCTACCTTCTGAATCATTGGCCTTTTCAAGCAACAACCCTAAAATTTGACTTAACTCATTATATTCTAATTTATTTCTATTAATTTCGGTAAATAAATTAAGTAATGGTATAATTTGCTCTTCTAAAATTTTCTCAAAACGAATTTGTCCATCAACACGCACAGCCAAATTAAGGACTAGTTTATCAAAAAGCGGTCTATTAAGGCTCTCGTAAGCTTTGATAAGTCTTAAATTTTTATGTGATCGTACCTTAGTAATTTCATCTCTTGATAAAGAGCGATAAGTCGATCTTTGATCAGTAATATAAAATTTATTCTCTACCCAGTTACTAACAATTTCTTTGCGCTTTTTATCTCCATACTGACTAATTTCATAAATTGCTAAACGAATATCATCGCGACTTGGAAACCATTCTGTAGACTTGAGGTTAACGGATTTTAACTGCTCTTTAAAAGCATACACGCACACGCCATCGACAGCCATAAATGGATCTTCAAAGTTATACTCACCATCTACCTCATGTATTTCATCAATAACCCATGGACATATCTCAACTGTTGGCATATATTCCGTGTATTCGCGCCAAACAGCAATCTTTTCCAGAATATTCCAATTAGTTGTCATAAACCGCAAGTACTTAGATAATGAAGCTTTTTTATACCTAAAATCTTTGCCTTGCTTATCAAAACAATGCAAGGCATGTCCACAAAGATTGATAAGATCAAGAGAGAAGTTCTGTAAATTCATCTCGTACATTACTGTAACAAAAACAGCTAAATCAGCGAACCTAATTTTATACTTTTTAAGTAATTCTGGATTATCAAGATGAATTAAACTATTAATTCTTTCTAAAATAGTTGCAAAGCTTGACTCTTGAAGCTCAGATATACTTGCCAACGCCTTTGCATCCAAATCTTCAATAGAATCAACCCCAACAGCTAAAGATGCTAATATCAAGCGCATAACTTTAGAGCTCTGTACATCTCTATTATTAAATAAACGCTCACAATTTTCTAACTTAACCTCTAAGCTATCATAATCTTTTTTATCTATTGGCAAACGTAAAGCTGCATAACGTAACGCGTAGCCTTGCAAATCATTAATTTTATCAAATGCGATATTATCCCAAGGCGCTTCATACTGCTCTGATGTACTGTCAGCTATTAACGACTTTAACTCTTCTTGTTGTAATCTTCGCCCCCAAAATCGATATTTCCCATAACGAATAGCATAATAAAAGCCATTATATCGCCAATCTATATTCTCTAAATTATCTAGAATATTTTGCTGAATATCATGCCCATCTACTTCTTCAACAACTTCGTTTAATACAAAATTAAGTCTATATAAGAAGTTTGTTGCATTAAATTTGCCATCTTGCATTTTTTTAACAAGATGGCGCATAAACGCATCTTGATTTATATCCAATTTGTTAGTTTCAAGATATTTGATTAACTTAGAAAATCCGTACCAAACCTCTGGCAAACGCATAGGGCCAACGGCATTACCATGTGTATCTACCAGTGCCCAAAAAATATCCTGGTGTTTTTTATGATTTTTTAAAGTTGCCATACAATTTACTAAGGCATCGACTTCTTCTTTATCTAATACTTCAGACCAATTTTCTCTTGGAAATAAAATACGATTCTTCCAAATTGCAAAATTATCCTGTCTTCTTGGTAATACACTTAAATCCTCAATGTCGTCATCTTTAGACTCAAATACCGAGCTACTTTGTATATTCACTTCAGGATCAGTAAATGTATTATAAACTTCATTAGCAAGCGTTAATAATCTTATAGAACCAGGTATAATATTCTCCGTGTATTCTCTATCCGCTGGCGCTTTATTTGCCCAAGTTGCTTCGACTTTTACTTTATATTTATATATTTTATCTGTTACATCGTATTGATTAAAAACTTGCCCGAAAGCTTTGAACTGCTCTACAGTTAAATCGTCAAATAATTTCCGAAGAAAATTTTCTGAGCATCTATAATTAAGTCTTGCCCAAATTTTTATGGCTTCAATTTGCGCGCCAAAATTTAATGGTTTTTCTATTTGTTTCGAATTATTAAAACGAGCTAAAATAGCGCTTCTTTCAATAGCTTTTAATTCTTTATTAATAGAAAGGTTAGAGAGACTTTTTGATAAATTTTCATCACGTGTAGCATCAACCTCTTCTATTGCTAAATGCGTCCAATAAGTTTGTAACCCTTGTTGAGACGATTCTTTTGGTGCTTTATAATCTCCAGAGTCTAGTAAAAATGTCGCAAATTGCCGATAATCTCCACGAAAAGAATCTTCAGGTTTAATAGCTTTAAGTTGTCTTGCATATGGGGCAAGCTTATTTTGCGCTAATAAGTCATCTTTTTCTTTATGTTCATCATAGGTTAAAATATAGGCTCTATCTTTACTTGATTGCTGAACTTCAAATCCAGGAGTGTGAGTCCAATCAATACCATCTTTAAAATTACGCGCAAAGTTCATCAGTTTTTGCATAGCAAGTGGTGTAATTCTATCTATTACAAAACCAGATTTCGTATCACTACCAGCAAATAAAGAGAAAAATTTATCTAGAGTATCCTGGTCTTCGATACCTGAATTTGAACGAATAACCAAAGGAATCTGGTTCCAATAATCACGCCCCCTTGCTTCAATATTCTGACGTGTTATTAAATCACCTTCGTTGCCAATATATTGACTAACTTGCCGCACAACTTCTTGCTCTTTAACTGCTTGAAGTACAACCCCTACTTGAAAAACATGATTTATTTGGGTTTGCTGTTGTAATTGCTGCTGAATTCCTTGCGACTCAGATGTTAAAGGATATATTACATCTTCTCCATCCCATTCCTGGCTTAACTGCGCTTCTACTTCTTTGATTTCATAATCGGCTCTTATCCTTCCTTCTTGATAACTCTGAAGATCTTGGACATTATCTCTTAAAGTCTTATAACGCACAAAACGTAAATTATTCTCTACAGCATTTTGTAAAGCTTTATAGCGACTTTTACGCTGCCCGTATTCTGGAGTACTTGCATATCCTTCCTTATCCCACGCTGGAATACGAATAGATACTTGTAAACGCACTTGTTCATTTTCAGCATCTCGTTGTAAAAGACTTAACAAGCCATCACATAAATCATTGGTAATATCCAAATTATATAATTCAACCTCACAAATCTCATTTGGATAAAACTTACGGCGTGCATGGATAGCTAAAATTAATTGCTGTATATTTTCACGAATATTTTTATCTAAAGTATCAGGTAAAATTAATGCTAAATTTTTAAAAAGTGGCGCGCACGTTGTGTGACCACCAAATGAAACAATACTAGCTGTAAGTTTTTGAATATAATTTAAAGATGTCTCAGCCAAACTACCTTGCAAATCAAAAATACAAGTTAAATCTGGTGCAGTTTCTTGATACCGTTCATCCCAACCATTAACATATCGAGTCTTTAATGCTTCAAAAAATACATCTAGACCGTGGCATCCCATCTGGGCTAATTGCATAAATGGCCAAGTTTTCTCATTCTTTAGACGGATAGAATCTGGACAATAGTCACGGCGCCAATTACGATTTACCTCAATAAGTCGACTAATTTGGTCAAAATTAAGCTTAGTATCTGTAAATAGCCTTACAATTTGTTCACCAGTGGCATGCCATACTCTTTTTCGCGCTTGTAATTTATCTGCTGCTGCTTGCAAATAATTAGGGTACATATGCTGCATAAATCTATTACGCGCAGCACAATGATATAAATATTGATATGAACTTAAAGTGCTACTATGGCCTGGGGTGATAGTAGTTAATGTCATATTGGTTGTAACAAGCTTATATTCCCAACCTTTTGACGCGAATACATAACTTACGTTAAGGTTGCTAGACATAAACAATTTTGTAAAACCATGATGCTCTGATAATTTAATTGCATAAAAAAATGCGTCTTGATTATTATTTTCAAGAACCAAAGTATCAGGGCGACGGCTTTGAGTAGAGGTTTCTATCTTAATAACCTTATTATCAAAACTATTAAGCATAAGATTCACATCAAACTTACTCGGTAAAATAGCCCAATCATCTAGTAAATGCTTATCTTGTAATAGTTTAGATTTATGCAGCTCGTCGGTTTTATAATATTTTTCTAAATCATATTCTGTATATGGAGCTCGATTCGCAAAAGAATCATTTAATCTTTGCGTATAACCCGCATGTGAAACTCTACGCAACGCTCCTTCAATTAATAGTGAGGCTGGTAAATCTGCCCGATATTCAGCTAGAGGTATTGTAGCGCCATATTGCTTACAACAATCAAACACTCTGATTACCAACGCCGCGTGCCAAATTACAGATAAATCTAATCCGTATTCGTTAATTTCTTGATGCTTACTTAAATTAACTTTAACTTCTTGTATTGATTGCGAGAAATTTGCAAATGCATTTTTATCATATGCTGGCACAGGCAAACCATCTGGCAAATACAAAGTAAATATGCCTGCTTTTTTATGCAATAAAATCCAAAAAGGCAAATCTTCAGACCTAACATTCACAAATAAAAATTCAATCTGATTTCTTTCTTCTGAAGATAAGGTCTGAAGTTCTGAAATATGCATCGGCACATTTGATACACAGAGAATTTCCCCTGTACATTTTCTAGGAATAAAACCACTGTGTTTGTTACTCAAATGATATAAATCAATCCGCGTAATTTTCCCAGAAAGCAATCGGTGAAATTGTGGCCAATTAGGATAAATATGCTGATGATATTGATTTATATCTTTCAAAGGATAACCTTGGATATACTGAGTTAACCAGGTATCATTTATTGCCCGCCATTGTAATCTTTTATGTTTAATATCAAATTGCGCCCAGCTCTGTAAACCGTCAGCTGTAGTCAAACAACTCCAAATATTCGTCTGCAATACATCTTTTAAAAAATCATCTATTAAGGACCATTTATTCTTAGAATCAATGTCCTCAGTTATTAACCATGGATGCCTGGCTAATAACTGATTACGAAGTGCCTCAATATTAAATTCAGTGAGTTGATCTTCAAACTTCTTTGCCAAAGGTAAGTCGCTATTTGCCCAAATAGTTCTGAATTGCTTAGCAAAATTTTGATGTGATAGAGACCTATTACTTGAAAATATTGATTCAAAATAATCACTATAATAACTATCTATTTCTTGACGTTTACTTTGGCATTTTCGATTATAATAAGCCTCTATTGTTCGTGTATTTGAAGTCCTTTGATTACTGTAGGAATCTTTAATCTCCTTTTTTTTACGTTCATTATTTTTTTGATGTGAAATCCGAAGATTGTTTTTAAGTTGAATATAATTTTTGGGGGGATTGGTTTTTTTATTAGCCGTCTGGTGACCATAGCCAACATATTGAGATTGAGAGGCAGCGGCTAGTTCATTAGCCTCTTCTCTATCTAAAGTCTCAAGCGCACTACTGAGCTCATTTTGATAATCCAGTTCTACTCGCGCGAGACTATCTTGTTCAGCTTGATTCAAGCTATCATTATCGGCACGAATTTTATCGTCTTTTTCTTTAGTATACTGAGTGTTATAAGGTGCCATCTCAGAAATAGCTTCTGGTTTTCTCGCATTATTCCAAGCTTTTTTTAACTGCGCTTTTATTTCTTCTAAAATTTTACGCTTAATATCATCATCATTATTACGCATAATACAAAACCCCGAGACAAATCACAGAACGAAATGACCTGAATTCTATCATTGTAAAATGTTCATGTAAACACCAGAATGATAAGTATTTGAGTGTTTTTATATTTGTAGAAAAAATACAAATCTATTTGATTATTTATTGCTAACATTGTGTGTTTTAATAAAATTCACGACGCGTATTACTAACAATGAAACCGAGCCGCGACCGTTAGGGAGCGGATATTTTCACAAAACCAAACTGCTCCGCTCCCTAACGGTCGCGGCTCGGAATTAATCCCCACCAGGAAATGCAAACGTTATCCCCTCGCGAATCTTACTCGAAGGCCATCTTTGCGTAATTACTTTTCTCTTAGTGTAAAATCTCACGCCTTCAGGCCCATAAGCACATATATCTCCAAAAAACGACCTTTTCCATCCGCCAAAACTATGAAAAGCAACCGGCACTGGTAATGGCACGTTAATTCCAACCATGCCAACTTCTATATTTTCTGCAAAATACCTTGCGGCCTCTCCATCACGCGTAAAAATACATGTACCATTGCCATACTCATGCTTATTGATAAGTTCCATAGCCTCATCCATGCTTTTAACTCGCATTATCAATAATACTGGCCCAAATATTTCTTCACGATAACTTTGCATCTCAGGCTTAATATTATCAATTAAAGTTGCACCTAAATAAAAACCTGAACCATTAACATTTGGACTCCGTCCATCGACAACTAATTTCGCCCCATCCGCAACCGCACTATTAATATAACCAAGAACTTTTTCACAATGTTGTTGCGTAATTAACGGACCAAAATCACTCTTAGAATCATTAAAAGCACCAACTTTTAAATTAGCCATTTTCTCTTTTAATTGTAAAACCAATTCATCTGCTATCTTATCCCCAATTGCAACAACGACCGATAATGCCATACAACGCTCACCAGATGAACCAAAAGCCGCGCCAATCAGTTGATTTACCGCATTATCTAAATCTGCATCTTGCATAAGTATCGCATGGTTTTTCGCACCCCCAAGCGCTTGGCAACGTTTGCCATTTGCACAGGCTGTTTTATAAATATATTCAGCAATTGGAGTTGAACCAACAAAACTCACAGCCTTAACTCGCGAATCAGTAAGCAATGTATCAACTGCTTCTTTACCGCCATTCACAACGTTAAGCACACCTTTTGGTAAACCTGCTTCTTCTAATAATTGCGCAAGATATAAAGACACGCTCGGATCGCGCTCTGAAGGTTTTAAAACAAAAGTATTGCCGCACGCAATCGCTAAAGGAAACATCCATAATGGTACCATTGCAGGAAAATTAAACGGCGTAATACCGGCAACAACACCAAGTGGAT
>CAZADN010000073.1:0-9740 GCA_964483895.1 uncultured Legionellaceae bacterium | reverse complement strand
TGAGTTAGAACTAAAGTCCAACTCATATAAGCTGTGTCATAGCCACTAAATTGACCTCGCGGGTCATCTAAATAATCTGTACGAAATGTTATAAAGTTTTTCTCTTGAATTTTATATTCAAGATAATTAACAGCGCCTATAGAAGAAGAATAGCCTGGAAGAGTAATGCCGCACCCTCCTCCACCGCCAAAAGATTTAATAGGCCCAAAATTACATGTTCCACCTTTTGCTGCGTCAATCTGATAGACATAATATGCTTCTGTTTCTGTAAAGAATGTTTCCGTAAAACGATGCGACCAAGTTAAGTTAGCCTGCTGTAAATTCGTGTGATTTCCCTTAAATTTACTACCATTAAACGAATCAACTCCACCCCATAAAGAATCGTTATTATCTGCAGATACCCATCGTATAAAAGCTAAAAGAGTTGGAATACTCGCGGCATTGGTCCAAGGTGCTACATCATTCCCACTATGTAATCCAAATTGACCACTCCAGGTATCGTTAAACTTAATCGCAACATTAACACCTGTTTGCGTATAAGTATCAAAAGTGAACATAAGTGAGTGGGTAACTAAAGTATTTTGCGGAGCTAACTGCGCTTCAATATCCGCTGGCGAAATATACCGACCAATCGTAACAACCATCCCTTCTGCAACGGATGGAAAATACAATTGTCCAAATGCCTCAACCGGATCGTATCCATATAAATTATTATCAGCTAGTAACTGACTACTAAAATAACCCTGTGCTGTTGTATAACGATAATCTATCCCAAATACATTCGATAAACGAAAACCCCAATCTGTTTTATTTGTCTGCACAGTATTTAGATTACGCTCGACGCGCAAGACTAATTGATCTAGTTCCATCTTATTTGGAACAATTGTGTACGTTAAGGGGATATTAGAATTTTTAGAAGAGCTCGCATTATACGATGGATCAACCCATCCATATATTCTAATATCGTTATCTTCAAGTTCGGCAAAATCTTTCCAAAACAATTTAGTTAGCGGAAAAATAGGATCTGTATTTGGAACACCAATAGTTGGACCTAAGTATTCTGGATTAGGAAAGATAGAATCAAAAGGAGCTGGTTTTGCGCGACGAGATGCATCTGTAGACGCATGAGTCACACAGTTAATGATGAAAAAAAATGAAAGTATGAAAAATCTTTTTTTCATAACGACCGGTCCTTCTTAGGTTTAAGTCAAATTTGCATATGCTAATACCAACCATTTGACTCCATGCTCTGCAAATTTAACTTGGACACGCGCACTTGGTCCAGAACCCTCTATAGCTAACACTACCCCATTTCCAAATTTAGCATGCTGCACATTTTTACCAAGAGCAAAACCTGTATCATTTTGCACTAGATTAGGTTTTATACCTGGTTTAGATTTAACACGAACCTCGTTTATTAATTCCTGCGGTAATTCACGTATAAAACGCGAAGGTCTATGGTACTCTTCGCGACCATACTGGCGACGAATTTCTGCATGCGATAAAACAAGCTTTTGCATAGCGCGTGTCATACCAACATAACAAAGTCTACGCTCTTCTTCCATTTTGGCGAAATCTTCATTTGATTGCTTACTTGGAAAAACTCCCTCTTCCATTCCCGCAATAAAAACCAAAGGAAATTCTAGACCTTTCGCTGCGTGCATTGTCATCATATGCACATGCTGTTCATAATCTTCCGCTTGCATCTCGCCTGCTTCTAAGGATGCATGCGCTAAGAATGCGGCAATTGGCGGTAATTCCTCACTCTCAACCGTATCTCTAAACTGTTTAGCAGCGTTAACCAATTCTTGTAAATTTTGTAATTTCGACTCTGAAATATCCTGTTTGCTTTTTTGATAATGCTCATACAAGCCGCTAATTGTTAATAGTTTATGAACTTTATCTTCTAAATTTATATCTGCGATTTCTTGTTCAATATATTCAATTAATTGTACAAATTTGAGTAAAGAATTAGCCGCTCGTTGCGTTAAATAATTTTCTGCAATAGCTACATTTACCGCTTGCCAATGAGAAATTTGCTGCTTCATTGCAATATCACGCAATATATGCAAAGTATTTTCACCAATCCCACGTGTTGGGAAGTTTACAATCCGCTCAAAAGCCTCTGAATCATGTCTATTAACAACTAACCTTAAATATCCCATGGCATCTTTTATTTCAGCACGTTCATAAAATCGCATGCCGCCATAAATTTTATAGGCAATCCCTGCTTGTAAAAAAGCTTCTTCAATTACACGTGATTGCGCATTTGCTCGATATAAAACTGCTATTTCATTTAAATCACGCCCAGAACGTACTTCCTTTTTAATTTCATCAGCAATATATCGCGCTTCCTCAAGCTCATTAAATGCAGCAAATAATTTAATTGGTTCGCCATTGTCACCCTTAGTCCATAAATTTTTACCCATGCGTGAGCTATTATTACTGATTAAACTATTGGCAGCTTGTAAGATATTAGCGGTAGAACGATAATTTTGCTCAAGCCGAATAATCTCCGTATTTGGAAAATCGCGCTCAAATTTAGCAATATTTTCAACTTTAGCCCCGCGCCATGCATAAATTGATTGGTCATCATCCCCGACCGCCATAACATTACAATTATCCCCGGCCAATAACTTTATCCATGCATATTGAATAGTGTTGGTATCTTGAAACTCATCTACCAAAATCGCCTTAAATGTATTTTGATAATGCTTAAGTAACTCGTTATTATCTCTTAATAATTCATGCGCTCTTAATAATAATTCTGCAAAATCAACTAAGCCTGCAGTTTGACAGGCATCAGCATACGCCTTATATATTTTCAAAAATAGATTTGTTTGCACATCATATGATTGTGCAAAAATATGCCCAGGACGTAACCCTTCGTCTTTTTTACTATTAATAAAACCCTGCACAAGTTTAACTGGCCATTTTTCGGTATCAATATTAAGACTTTGCATAACCCGCTTAATTAAGCGCGTTTGATCGTCACTATCTAAGATATGAAACTGCGCTGGGAGATTAGCTTCTTTATGATGTCTTTGTAACAAACGATGTGATAAACCATGAAAAGTACCAACCCACATCCCACTCACATCTTGACTTAACATGTCTCGCAAACGAGTTCTCATCTCTTTGGCAGCTTTATTAGTAAAAGTTACAGCCAAAATTTCATTGGAGGATATATGTAAAGATGATATAAGCCAAGCAATGCGACTAACTAAAACGCGCGTCTTACCACTACCAGCTCCTGCCAAAACTAAAATATTACCTAAATCAGCAATAACCGCCTGTCTTTGCTCCGGATTTAATTCCTTAATTAACTCTGCAATCACCTTCTAACCACCAAGACAAAGCTATATGATATAATTTATGGGTTGAATTGACAAATTTGTTATATGGTTTAGGTAAGGTTTTAAGTACGATTGAATTTATTTTACTTAATTTATCGCAGGAGAAAAATAAGTTCTCGAGGAAGAGTCGCTATCACGACACTTTTTATTGCGGATTTTGGGGTGAAAATTCCGTTGCCTGAGGATAGTCGCTAGATGGTTTACTTAAATTAAATAATCCTAAGCCAACAACCGAAGCAACGCCAACAGATCCACCGATATACATCCCTAGAAAATCTACTTGTCCTGTTATAACGAAAGATGTAACACATACAATAACTGATAGAACAATTAAACTTATAAGCATGGTATTAACTACTTTTAGATAATCAAATTGTGCTTTGTAGTTTAGTTTATCTAAACGAAGGTCAACAGTTGAAATATCTTCATCAATAGGAACGGCTTCCGCAATATTATTTAAAAAATTATTATCTTCATTTAGCTTTTCTTCAATTAATTTTTTTACGAACCCGTATAAAAAGACCAGGTCATGATTTGCGAAATCTTCTCTATAAACAATATCAATGCCATGTACAGAAAACATATCAATAGTACGCATGTTATACATAACATTACTAATACAACCAAATGCAATTACCTCAAATAAAATTATCTGTGACTGAGTTAATTTATCTTTTAGATTTCCATAAAGATCTGGGGCTAAAAATCTATTATAGTTAGCAATATCAAGCTCTTGTATGCCTTTATCATTTAATGATTCTATTATTGAATGAAGTGATGAAGAAGATGTTATTTCTTTAAAAAACTTTCCTTTAAGATTACCTCTTTCCCGTAAACACTTTATTATTTCCGAATCAGAACTACAAATACGCTCAAACTCCTGTTCTAACTCAGGCAGCATAATTTGGTGTGCAATATCTAACCCTGTTTCAATATAACTCTTTATTTCTTCTTCATTATTAGAGTTTAGTGTCAAATACAAAATATTTATCCAAGCCCAATAACCACCACTATAATCATCATATTGTCTGCTCTGAAACATTATTTCTGTTTTAACATTTTTTAAATTTAATATATTTTTTAACCGCGGAATCAACGTGAAACGTATAAAATTAGCCAAAAATGCGTTTGCGCCAATATCTTTTCTAGAATCCAATACAAATATTTGGGATTGATCCTTATCATAATATATTGTTAAGGAATAATCATCCATTACAACTGGAATGACTAAATTTTTATTTTTAGGATAATCTAATTTTTCCTTCTCATTTAATAATGATAAAGGAGGCAATACAATTGTTTCAGGAGTGAATTCATTATAATAATAAGCTGGATTTCCTGACTTATTTAATTGACTCCCAGGAATTAACTTTCTATTATAAAGCCGTAACAATCCTTCAGCGTCTAATTTTGATAAGGCTTCGCTTGAGGTTTCCACAACAACTCCCAAATAAGAATATCATTTATATTGGAAGTATATCACATAATATGATTAAAATAAATGCATTTAAAGTTTGCAATGCTCAAGTTGCCATTGATACATTTTAGCTCTCCGCTCAACCTTACGCGCTACCTTTAATAACCAAGGTTTGCCAAAATGTGTACGACGTTGATAGCCGCCTACTCCTTCGTGATAAGCTAGATATATTGAATAAGCATCACTTCTAGGAATCCCCGCACGAATATAAGCTTGATTAGCATACCAACCTATAAAATCAGCTGAATCAGCAAAGCTTTCGCGCGATGAAAACCACCAGCCTCTATTGTTTTTATAAACATTCCAAGTACTATCTAATGCTTGAGAGTATCCGTAAGCTGTTGAAGGTCTTGTCCATGGAATAACCCAAAGAAGTTTTCTACGTGCTGGTTTAGCTTGTGCTTGAAAATGTGACTCTTGATGAATAATTGCCATTTGTACTGCAATAGGTACGCGCCAACGTCTAGCGGCTTTTTTCGTACTTTTATACCATTTTGGATATTGCTTAAATATATAACAAACATTATCCACATTCCGTGGCGGTTCCGGAGGGGACATACAACCTGATAAAAGAAATATAAAAATGTAGGTTGGTCCTAGGCCCAACAAGATACCGCGCAAGCGTTGAGTTTGTTGAACCAAAGCCACAATTTTTTGTAATAACATATACATTCTAAACAGTTCCACAAGGCTTATCTTTATAAATTTGTTTTATCCCACGATACCACGAACCTTGTGCACTAAAGATAGCAAGCATAAGGCCTGCTTTTCCATCTAAAAATCCTCTTTGAATAATATAGCACCGCAAAAACATCCAGCTGGAAGATAATATTGTTTTAAGCAAGCTTGGTCTTTTATTATCATTAATCCTTATATTGGCACTATACGATGAATATAAATTAATTTTGCGCAGCGCATGACTCACATCTTGAAAAGAATTATGTAAAATTGGGCTAGTAATCTGCGCAATTTTGGAGCCTTTAGGTAAAATAATTTTTTCATGCACAATATCGTTGCTAAATTTAGCCCCGTTTCTTCTAAATAATCTCACATGTCTTTTAGGGCTTGCGCTATACTTTAATGCTTTACCATAAAAAAACATTTGAATTGGAACTCTATAACCATCTATTTCATTATTATCCATAGATGATAAAATAACTTGCTTTAATTCTGTGCTTATAAATTCATCCGCATCTAGATTTAAAACCCATGTTGAAGTAGCAAGTTCTAATGCTCTTTGTTTTTGAATACCAAAACCTTGCCAGTCGGTTGAAAAGACTTTCGTGGTATATTCTTTGGCTATGCTAACAGTATCATCAATACTGCCTGAATCTAGGACGATAATTTCATCCGCCCACTTCACAGATTCAAGACAGTTTCGAATGTTAGCAGCCTCATTTTTTGCAATTATACATACAGTCAACGTCATATAAAACTACACAACCCCTTCGCGGTAATCATGGCTCTCACATATTAATTTATCATCACGCATACTCAAAATCACGTGACCACCGTTCGTGAGCTTACCAAATAATAACTCTTCCGCCAATGGTTGTTTAACATTTTCTTGAATAATTCTTGCCATTGGTCTCGCACCCATTGATTTATCATAACCATGATGCATCAACCATTCTTTTGCAGAATCATCAACTTCTAACGTTACACCTTTACTACTTAATTGTTCTTCTAACTCTATAATAAATTTGCAAACTACTAAACCTATAGTTTCCTCATCTAACGGTTTAAAGTTAATCACAGCATCTAATCTATTTCTAAATTCAGGGGTAAATTGCTTTTTCAAGATTTCAATACCATCTACAGTATTATCTTGCTCCGCAAATCCCATTGAATTACGGCTAATTTCGGCAGCACCAATGTTACTTGTCATCACTAAAATTACATGTCTAAAATCAGCATGTCGACCATTAGTATCAGTTAAAGTACCATGATCCATTATTTGCAGTAACAAGTTAAAAACATCCGGATGAGCTTTTTCTATTTCATCCAAGAGTAAGACTGAATGTGGATGTTTACATACAGCTTCGGTTAATAATCCACCTTGATCGTAACCAACATATCCTGGAGGGGCTCCGATTAACCTTGAAACAGTATGTTTTTCCATATACTCAGACATGTCAAAACGAATTAACTCTATACCTAACAAGTTAGCGAGTTGTCTCGTAACTTCAGTTTTACCTACTCCTGTAGGACCGGTAAATAAGAAACAACCAACTGGTTTTTCTGGTTCACGTAAGCCTGATCTAGATAGTTTTATAGCTGATGATAAAGAAGAAATAGCTTCATCTTGACCGTAAACTAACAGTTTTAAATCTCTATCAAGATTTTTCATGGTATCACGATCACTTGCTGATACTTTTTTAACCGGTATTCGCGCGATTTTTGCAACCACATTCTCAATTTCTGAAACAGATATTATTTTACGTCTTTTATTAGCTGTTAAAAGATTTTGAAATGCGCCTGCTTCATCAACAACATCTATTGCTTTATCAGGTAAAAATCTATCATTTATATACTTAGCTGATAATTCAGCTGCAGCTTTTAATGAAGGGACTGAAAACTTCACGCCATGGTGTTCTTCTAAGCGCGGTCTTAAACCTTTTAGAATTTCAAATGTTTCTTCAATGGTTGGTTCGCAAATATCAACTTTTTGAAAACGTCTAGCCAAGGCTTTATCTTTTTCAAAAATACCACGATACTCTTGATAAGTAGTCGAACCAATACATTTTAATTCACCATTTGCAAGTAATGGTTTAATTAAATTAGAAGCATCCATAACTCCACCAGATGCAGCGCCTGCGCCAATTATTGTATGAATCTCATCAATAAATAATACGCCACCTTCTTGCTCGCTAAGTTGTTTTAAGACTGCTTTAAGTCTTTTTTCAAAATCACCTCTATATTTAGTTCCTGCTAAAAGAGAACCTAAATCTAAAGCATAAACTGTACATTTACTGATAGCTTCTGGCACATCACCTTCAACTATTTTTCTTGCTAAACCTTCCGCGATTGCGGTTTTCCCAACTCCAGCTTCGCCAACTAATAAAGGATTATTTTTACGGCGACGACAAAGTACTTGGATTGTTCTTTGGATTTCTTCATTGCGACCAATTAATGGATCGATTTTGCCAAGTTTTGCTCTTTTATTTAAATTCATGCAATAACTTTCAAGGGGAGATTCATTGGTCTCTTGCCCCATCATCTCTTCATCCATGGATGAATTCATATTTTCACGAAATTCATTGCCCTGATATTTAGAAACACCGTGAGAAATGTAATTTATTACATCAAGTCTTGTAATATTTTCACGACGTAAGAAATAAACCGCCTGACTTTCTTGTTCACTGAAAATAGCAGCAAGTACATTCGCACCACTAACTTCAGTTCTACCAGCTGATTGCACATGAAATACCGCGCGTTGTAAAACTCTTTGGAAACCTAAAGTTGGTTGAGTTTCACGCGAAGTATCATTTTTGGGAATTATTGGCGTAGTTTCATTAATAAATTCTTCTAAATCTTTACGCAATTGCTCTATGTTAGCTTCGCATGCCTGTAAAACATTGCCTGCTGATGGATTATCGAGTAATGCCAACAACAAATGTTCAACAGTCATAAACTCATGACACCGTTCCTTGGCATCTTTAAAAGCTAAATTTAAGGTAAATTCAAGCTCTTTGTTTAGCATGATCGTTGCTCCTTGTCCACCATAGCTAATATGTTATTTACTCTTTCTCCATACTGCATAATAATGGATGCTGATTAAGTCTGGAAAATTCATTTACTAAAACAACCTTTGTTTCAGCAATATCCCGCGGATAAATTCCGCATAACCCGCGCCCTTCTCTATGAACTTGAAGCATTATTTGAGTTGCGGTCGCTTCACTCAAATAAAAAAACTTCATAAGAATTGTTACAACAAAATCCATGGGTGTATAGTCATCATTTAATAAAAATATTTTATATTTTTTGGGCTCAGAAAGCTTAGTTAAGGGCGCAACTTCAGTTGCTTTTAAGTCCTCAACTTGTACAGCATTTCTGGTCCCCATAAATATACACCCTTTAATAATTTTATAGACTTATTTAAGTTGTTTAGCCAGTATAAATCTTAAAATAAATTATTTGATTTTTACATATTATTGATCATGGCTTCTGCGAATCCTGAGCAACTAACTTCCTTAGCGCCATCCATTAATCGCGCAAAATCATAAGTTACTGTTTTATTTATTATAGCCTTCTCCATTGAATCCAATATCAAATCAGCCGCAGCAAACCACCCCATATGTCGCAACATCATTTCTGCCGACAAAATTAAAGAACCAGGATTAACTTTATCTTGACCTGCATATTTAGGAGCTGTCCCATGTGTTGCTTCAAATACAGCTATACTATCACTCATATTCGCGCCTGGCGCAATACCTATTCCACCAACTTGTGCTGCTAAAGCATCAGATATATAGTCACCATTTAAATTTAAAGTCGCAATAACACTATATTCTTCCGGTCTTAATAAAATCTGCTGTAAAAATGCATCTGCAATTACATCCTTGATAATTATTTTCTTCTGCGTTTTAGGATGAGTTATTTCTTGCCATGGACCACCTAAATAATCCTTCGCACCAAACTCTTCTTTTGCTAATGCATATCCCCAATCTTTAAATGCGCCTTCAGTAAATTTCATAATATTACCCTTATGAACCAATGTTACTGAGTCTTGATTATTATCAATAGCATAACGAATGGCGGCGCGCACAATTCGCTCCGTACCTTCTTTAGATACAGGTTTTATTCCTATACCGCAATTATCTGGAAAACGGATTTTTTTAACACCCATTTCATTTCGCAAAAATTCGATAACCTTTTTCGCTTCCGGACTATCCGCACGCCATTCA
>CAZADN010000072.1:0-9742 GCA_964483895.1 uncultured Legionellaceae bacterium | reverse complement strand
GCGATAGCTAAACATTGAAAAAAATAAAAATTTTTTTCAAGACAGTTGCTACGTTCATTTTAATATTAGAATCTACTCACTAATCTCAAATTTAGGCACAGCCTGCATATCACACTTACAATCTCCGCTTGCATCTGGTGGCATAGGAACGTCAGCAAACCATTTCGGATAACAAACTGATACATTCCATCCAAGAGCCTCTGCATTGGTTGGCTTTTTGGGTAATTTCCAAAAACGAATAGCTTTAAATACCTTCTCACTATCACCGCTCCATATGTCTGGAGAGTATTTTGCTTCTAATTCTAAAGTTATACCAGGCGTACAGTCAAACTTAGCACGCCCCCACTGCTTGCCTTGATATACTGCAATTTCCCCAAGTTTTGCACCTGTTTCTGCATTATTAACTGTTACATATAAATCATAATTCTTCCAACAGGAATCCTTAACTATAGTTATATAGCAACTTAACGCATTGGCTTTACACATAAAAATAAAATTCAATAACAATATGTTGCATAATAACTTAGCTATTCTTTCCATAAATCATCCCTTGAGATTTTTATTAAAATACATTATCAACATAAATACTATGCCGATAGTAGCGCAATAAGCTCCAAAGTAAATATTATTATGTGTTTTAAAAACCACGTTTGCCCCTTCCACTCCCAAACCTTGAATAATCATATAAGTCATACTTAATAATGCAGACGCGGTACCTTTACTAACATTTGTTGTATATAATATTAACCTATAAAGTGGTGAAGCGCTAAAGCCAAATCCAAAAAAATAAATTATTATCCCTGGCATTAACCAAAGATAATTTACTCCAAACATTAATGGAAGTAAAAATGCTAAAACAAGCCCTAAACACGCAACAGCAAGACCAATGTATGACAGTTTTTTCAAAGGAATAATATAAGTCAATTTAATAAGGATTATATTTGCTAAAATAAACGCTCCAAAAGTTGGAATTTGCCATAATGCGTAAGCAACTAAACTCAATTTAGCCTCAGTAACAAGTATAGTTGGCGAAATACCAATCCAAGCAACACAAGGGGTTGATAAAAACCCAAAAGCAACCGCTGCAAATATAAAACCTGTGTTTATAAATAATTTTTTATAATTTGCATAAACGTTTTTAAAGGAAAGCTCAACTCGTTTTATTTCAATACCATCAGTTTTAATTTGCCCAATCGGCTCAGGCATATACTTCCAAAGTCCCCAAGTTGCAATTATAGATAAAAATGCGATACCTAAAAATATATAATTCCAACTTAAAAACGAACATAGATAAGCGCCTAATAATGGACCTAGCAAAGGCGCTGTAACAGAAATATTGGTTAATATCGCAACTAAACGCACTGCGTCTAATTCAGAAAAAATCTCCTGAATAACAGCATATCCAATCACACCAATAAAACACAAACCCATACCTTCAAAAAATCTAATTATCAAAAAGTGATTGATTGTCTGTGAACAAGCAATTAAGGCCGTACACAATGTAAAAAATATCGACCCAAAAATCATAACAGGCCTTCGCCCATACCTGTCTGAAACTGGTCCCAAAAGTAATTGCAAACTAGCGCCACCAAGTATGTATGAGGTCAATGAGGAAGCAATATAAACATCTGGCGCATTAAATGAATCTACGACCTGAATCATTGCAGGCATAACTAAGTCATTAGCAACATACGTTAAAAACTCATACATAACCAAAAACATAGCAAAAACCATAGCTTGCTTTCGGCTAATATTGATTAGTGGTTGTAGCATATATGTTTCCTATGAAGATATACATATATCTTATAATTAAAAAAATCAGCATTTACTAAACCAATAACGGCTTGTAACTTTCCATCTACGAATAACAAAGGTAAAGAGTCTCTTTCCCATGGCAAAACGCCAAGCTCTTGTAAAAGTTTTTTTAATTTCTTGCTTTTACCATTATGTTTAATAGACTCACCACCAACGCGAAACCTAACCCAAACACTACTGCTTTTACCGATAACGATACCATCAGTACACGCCTCTGCTTTAATAACTCTACCATCAGGTAAACGAAGCGGATTTGGGAAGTTTTCCCAGGCAATATTCGTACAAATACTTGCCGTATCTTTTATAAGATATAAACAATCACGATAACGAGTTAAAAGTACTTTTCCTAAGACTAGCTTGGGTATTTTATCATGCTTTGCAAAAATTACTTCTCTAATAATGCGTTGAAACACATGCGATGACGGAGATAAGACAACATTATACTTTAACCAAGAACGTAAAACATTTATTATGCGCTCTTCTTTTAATGATTGTATAAAATCTAAATCCAATTGTAAAGGCTTATCCAAAAGCTTAGGGCAATCAATTAACGCGAGTTGTGTAAGATTTTCACGTGCCTCCCCACATTTATTCGCGCAATCACTAATATTTTGCAAAGCACTTGGCCATTTTTCACTAATAACTGGTAAAATCGCGTGCCTTATAAAGTTTCTAGAAAAATCTAAATTAAGATTACTTTCATCTTCAATCCAATCTAAATTATGCTCTTTAGCATATTTATGCAAAACTTTTCTATTTGTATCTAATAAAGGCCTAAATAACTCTCCTAAACCTAACTTTCTATGCTTAGGAATACTTGCAAGACCATCTATTCCTGTTCCACGAAATAGATTGAATAACAAAGTCTCGACTTGATCGTTTTGATGATGGGCAAGCACAAGACACTCACCTTCTCCTAAAAATCTCTTAAATACAGTATATCTAGCGTTTCTCGCCGCCTCTTCTATCTGCGAATTAACATTAATTTGTACGCTCTCAGCTATCAATGGCACAGCTAATTTTTTACAAAATTCCTCACAATACACTTGCCATTGATTTGCCTTAGGTGATAAACCATGATTGACATGTATGGCTTCAAGCTTATTATGAAAAAGTGGTTGGTTTGCAAGATAATGTAATAAAACACAAGAATCTAACCCACCGCTTAATCCTACTTTTATTGTATTAAATTTATTAAGCTCTTTTAACCAATAACTATCAATTAACATTTTAATAACTAATTAGAAGAACCCATTGCCATAAATTTCTTATATCTACGATTTAATAATTCATTTACATGCAATGATTTGAGATTAGAAAGCTCATGGCTAATAGTTTCCTTAATTTTACCACTCATAAAGTCAATATCTCGATGTGCGCCGCCAAGTGGTTCTGGTAAAACAATATCAATAATACCATTTGCGTGTATTTTATCAGCAGTAACACCCATCGCAGCCGCAGCTTCGCTAGCTTTATTCGGATCTTTCCATAAAATTGACGCACACCCTTCTGGTGATATTACTGAATATATTGCGTACTGTAACATAACTATACAATCACCCACTCCGATTGCCAGTGCTCCACCTGAACCAGCTTCACCTGTCACTATACAAATTATTGGTGTTTTTAATGTAGACATTTCCTGTAAATTTCGCGCAATAGCTTCCGATTGATTGCGTTCTTCAGCACCAATCCCAGGATAAGCTCCTGCAGTATCAATAAAGGTTATAATTGGCATTTTAAATTTTTCAGCAAGCTTCATTAAACGTAAAGCCTTACGATATTCTTCCGGGCGAGCCATACCAAAATTTCTATATATTTTCTCTTTAGTACGTTTACCTTTTTGATGACCAATAACAACAACTGGTTCACCATTAAAACGAGCGAGGCCAGATATAATCGCAGGAGCACACGAATTATGCCTATCACCATGCAACTCTTGAAAATCAGTAAAAATGTTTTCTATATAATCGGTGGTTTGAGGGCGTTGTGGATGCCTTGCCATTTGCACTACTTGCCATGGCTCTAATTTACTAAATACATGTTTAGTTAACTCAACAACCTTTTCTTCAAGGCGTGCAATCTCATCAGTTAAATTAACTTCACTATCATCACCAACCATGCGTAACGCTTGAATTTTTTGATTTAATTCTTCAATTGGTTGTTCAAATTCTAAAAATTTTCCACTCATACAAAAACCCTAGTTGTATAAAACAATAAAAAGTAGCATAATTGCTCAAACAAAGCAAAAAAAGATGCTCTTCATATGGAAAAAACCGATAAAAATGGTACTTCCACAGATATTAACACCAAATCAATCTGCAATAAATTTGCACCTATGCCGCTTAATGACTATCATCTAAAGCAAAAGCAAATAGACATTTGGCAATTTCCACTACATAAACCTTGGAAAGACGCGCTTGCCGTATTGAATTCAGATGAGCAAAAACGGGCTGCGCGCTTTTATTTCGATATACATCGAAATAGATTTATTGCTGCTCATGCATTCTTACGCACTATTCTCTCACGTTATTTACAAAATAAAAATCCCAGCTCTTTAGAATTTACCGAAAATAAATATGGAAAACCACAAATAGCCAACAATTTCCAAAATTTGGAGTTTAATTTAAGTCACTCAGATAATATAGGTTTACTTGCTATTGGGCAAAATCACCCTCTAGGTGTTGATATAGAATTTTTTTCAGCTCGCGAATACTTAAGTCTTGCTAATTATATGTTTTCAGATACCGAAAAAATAGCGATAAAAAATGTTCCTTTAGCTATGCAACCTCTAGTCTTTTTTAATGTTTGGGCGCAAAAAGAGGCATTTATAAAAGCTTGCGGTATGGGTTTATCCTACCCAACTCAAGAATTTGACGTAACGCATTTATCTGCAACCAATGAAACTGTTCTTGATAAAAAACATAACAAGCAATGGCGTATAACATCATTTAAGCCTACTATCACAAGCTGCGGAGCAATTTGTCATGCACCTGAAATTACTACTACTCGCTACTTGATTTTGGAGGATTATGTTGATATCCCTTAATGCAAATGAAATTATTGCACATATTCATGACAAGCAATTAGCAAATAAAATTAATTTACATATTTTTCAAGAAATTGATTCAACCAACTCTTTTTTAAAAAACATTAACAATCAAGACTACTTAACCATTTGTTGCGCTGAACACCAAACACAAGGACGCGGCAGATTAGGTAGAACTTGGCATTCACCTTACGGGGAAAATATATATCTGTCTTTGCGTTGGCTTATAAAAGACTCTATTGATAAACTATCAACACTAAGCCTAACAACTGGCATATCTATAATTCAAACGTTAACTAAATTTGGGATCTCTGAAGAGATCGCCATCAAATGGCCAAATGATATTTATTACAAAAACAAAAAACTTGCTGGAATTTTAATAGAAATCACACATCACCATGATAACTATATCAGCGTAATAATTGGTGTAGGCGTTAATGTTAATTCTGATTTTCGAAAGAAGTCTAATGATTGGTCATCTTTATTAAACATTACCAATAAAGAATATAATAGAAATATTCTTATTGCTGAGCTAATTAGTAACATTCAATATAATTTACAAATATTGTTAACAGATGGCTTCAGTAGTTTTCTAAGCTTATGGAATATGTATGATTATTTATATAATAAAGAAATTATTGTCAAACATATGAATAAACAGATTCAAGGGGTAGCGAATGGGATTAATTCTTACGGAGAGTTACAATTGATATGCAATAAAGAGGAAGTAATTTATCTAAAATCTGGTGAGACTACATTATCTAAGTAAACCGCGGACAAGCCGCGGTACAAAAACCAACCAAACAAATAAATGTAGCCCGGATGGAGCAAAGCGGAATCCGGGAATCCACAGATCACCTACTACGCTTCAGCGGCTTCCTCAACCAAAGCTTCATTTTCAACTTCAACTTCACTAGCAGAGCCAGGAGTCCTTTCTTGTTGGATACGCAAATATATCTCTTCACGATGTACAGAAACATCTTTTGGCGCATTAATACCTAAACGCACTTGGTTACCTTTTACGCCTAAAACGGTAATATTAACATCATCGCCTATTATAAGAGTCTCGCCAATACGTCTTGTCAAAATTAACATAATAATTCTCCCTAGAAGTAGCACTATTACTACTTAAAGCTTCATTGGACTCATTAGGTGCTTTCCGTAGAGCCATCCATAATCTAAGTAACATTATCAATCAAAGCAAACAATATATACGCACATGCCACGTATATTTTCGCTATCTAATAATTGTACAGTAAGATTCTTAACTAAACCTTAAGAAAATTGGAAAATAATTGTACCAAAACTTTTTATTAAAAAAAAGTGTTATTTGTAATAGCATTATTTTTTTCCAGCACCTAACCAAAAAGACAAAGCGCATAATGGTAAATAAGCTATTACCACCCCAAAAAATCCATCCAGATGATGCTTACCTATTAAAATTGCTATTGGCAAAAGCCAAATAACATTAATAAGAATTACAAACAAAGTAACCGAAGCATGATTACCAATCTTGCGCGCTGCACGTTGATACGCATGGCTACAATGCGCAAGATATATTTTTTCACCATTGAACAAACGTCTTAACAAAGTTATACTTGCATCTACAATAAAAACTCCAAGTAATACTATCCAACACCAAAATAATTGACCATCAATTACAAGAGCTTGCAATGAAAAGATACCTAAGATAAACCCTAAAAAGCTACTTCCAGCATCCCCCATAAATATTTTGGCTTTCGGAAAGTTCCATGGTAGAAATCCCAAAACCGCAAGCATTAAAAATAAAAGCTTGGAAATTAACGTTAAATTATCGGTTAACCAATACACAACACACATTCCAAAACACACACTAATTGCTTCAAGACTCGCGATTCCGTTAATACCGTCCATAAAATTGTATAAATTGAGCAACCAAATAAGATAAAAAACAATTAAGACATTTAATAAAATTCCGGAATTAATAACGAATATACTTGTAGATAAAGATGGTAATGGCAGCATAGATACAAGAAAAACACTTACCGCAATAATCTGAACTAACAAACGCAATAAAGGAGATAAAGTCTTTTTATCATCATAAAATCCCAATAACGCAATGATAGATAAAGATAAAAACTCTAAACCATTATAATAAACTGGAGTAATATCAAAGTATTTTACAATTAATAAAGCCGATAAAAACACAATTACAAAAGACAATCCCCCACCGCGAGGTGTTGGTGCCTTGTGCGAACTACGTGAATTGGGAATATCGATTATTTGCTTTTTTTTCGCATAATTTTTAATCAATAAAGTGCCAAAAAACGAAAGGGAAAAAATAACTGATAATATAGAGGTTAAAACCATATATTATATATCCTAGAAATAATATTTAACTTCCATTGTAACATTGAGAACTCAATTAATTTTGTAGGTTGGGCTGTAAAGCCCAACATGATTTAGCTCATCTCTAGAACCCGTTGGGCTTTACAGCCCAACCTACATTCTATATTTACACGGTTTCCAACCTATCTTCTTTTACTAACTCACCTAATACTTCTGCTATTTTTTCTTGATCCTGCACTAACATATAAGGATGCATTGGCAAACTAATCACTCTAGATGCAGCTTTGTCAGTATGTAAATATACTTGCCAGCTAGGTGATAATTGTTTAACTATAGGTTGGCGATGTAATCCAACTGGATAATGAATTGCTGTAGGAATGCCGCGCTCTTGAAGCCTTTTTTGCACAAAATCGCGATCGTCTAATTCGATAGTGTACTGCGCATATACACTCACATTCTCATCTTCAATAAATTGCCTTTTAATATAATTAGGTAATAACCTTGCATAATTCTCAGCAACTTTTTGCCGTAACTCAATTTCTTCAGGAAATATTGCAAATTTTTCTAACAAAAAAGCAGCTTGGATAGTATCCATGCGACCATTAATTCCCATAGAAGTATGATGATAGCGCTCAGACTGGCCATGCAAACGAATTTCTTTCATCTTGGCAGCTAAATCACTATTATTAGTAAAACACGCACCACCATCCCCGTAACACCCAAGCGGTTTAGATGGAAAGAAGCTTGTACATGCTATAGTTGTTAAAGAACAAGATCTGTGCCCTTTATAAGTTGCGCCAAAACTTTGCGCGGCATCTTCAATAACTGGTAAGTTATATTTGGCTGCAATAGCATTAATAGCATCTAAATCAGCACATTGTCCGTACAAACTAACAGGCATAATAGCTTTTGTTTTAGAAGTGATTGCTATTTCTAATAAGCTAGGATTAATATTGTATGTTAAAGGATCTATATCAACAAAAACTGGTTTGGCACCCAATAATAAAATAACTTCAGCTGTAGCAAAGAAACTAAACGGACTAGTAATTACCTCATCGCCCTCTTTAATTCCAAGCGCCATCAATGCAATCAATAATGCATCTGTACCGCTAGATACAGTTAAAGCATGAGAAACTCCAACAAAATTCGCGAGATTTTCTTCAAGTTCAGAAATTTCTGGACCCATAATAAAAGCGCTACTCGCTAATACATTTTTAAACCTAGTTACTAATTTGTCTTCTATTCTGCGGGCTTGTGTCGCAAGATCTATAAATTGCATATCTTATCCTTTTAAAATCGCAAAGCGATATTAACAATGCAATTAACATTCGTCAACTTATTGACAATAGTTTAATGAAAACATTATATTGATTCTTAGAAAGTACGACATCTAGGAGTGAAAGTCACATGTCAATAATTAAAATTAATCAATTATCATCAGTTGCATATTTGTTTTTTTCATTTTTAGGAACCACGCAAGCAGGAACTATGGGGCCTTCAGTATTAGATCCAGGATCTATCTATATTGGTGGTTTTGGTGGAGGTGGGGAACTTTCTAGTAGCTCACTTAGCCAAAAGGGGACGGCTTTCTATACTGAAGCAAAAGGTGGACCATTAGCTGTTAATGCAACTGGTTTTTCTAAGCAAACTTCGGAATGGATAGCTGGAGGACATGTTGGATACCGTTGGTCAGATCTCCAATCGCATCTTCTTAATCAGAATTGGTCTGTTGCCCCTGCTGTTGAGTTAGAAGGATATTATATTGGTGGTGCAACTATTGCTGGTGAAGAAATAAATAATGACACTGCAAGATTAACTGAACACGATTTTATGTTGAGTTATCCGTCGCACACTGGTGTTTTTCTAGTAAATGCACTTTTGAATGTAACTCACTCTTATTTGGGTAAATTTCATCCTTATGTGGGAGTTGGTGCTGGCGTAGCGCTATTTTCTGTTACTAACGCAACATCTGTACAAACCACTCCTTCTGAACCTGATGTAAACCATTATAATTCCGATCCAAATGACCAAGCCCTTGTAATGGCTGCTCAGCCTAAAATAGGTCTTTCCTATCAAATAAGTAAATATACAAGTTTATTTGGTGAGTATAGATTCCTTTATCTATCAGGTGCTGATCTACTATTTGGTTCAACAGTTTCAACAAACCATGTTGCAACAAGCAATTGGAGTGTCCAAATTGGTAACCAATATTATAATATTGGAACAGTTGGCATCCAATATGATTTATAATAATAGACTTATGTCATAACCGCGTAGAAGTATAGTGTTGCCAGACCCTAGTCTTACACAGAAAAAATATATACCTAATTAACTTCAAACTTCTAGTTAATTAAGTATATAATTTCGTTTATCTTAAATAAAAAGGAATTTTAGTGTTTGTTAAAACCATGTATAATACTATTGCTAATCAATATGATAAAGCAGATTATTTTGGAAGTATTAATCAAAGTCACAAATGCGCAATGCAGCAGCTTTCTAAAAATATTTCAAGCAATAATCAACTTAAGATTCTAGATTTAGGTGTAGGAG
>CAZADN010000071.1:0-9785 GCA_964483895.1 uncultured Legionellaceae bacterium | reverse complement strand
TGGTCTTGCCAATGCGCTTTTTGAGCATTTTGCAGATAAGCTTTCTAAATCTAGAATGCAAAGAGATTTATCTGATTCTACTGTTTTAAGAAATTTAGGTACGGCTTTTGCTTATTCCTTAATTGCCTACCAATCTCTCACTATCGGAAATGACAAATTACAAATTAACCAACAAGCGCTAGAATCCGATTTAGAACACAATTGGGATATTTTAGCTGAAGCAATTCAAACCATAATGAGGCGTTACAAAACTCCCAATGCATATGAACAAATGCGCGATCTTACGCGCGGGCATGGTGGCATAAGTCATGCGGAGCTTATAAAATTTATTGATAATCTAGAAATTCCAGTAGATGCTAAAGATAAACTTAAAGCTTTAACTCCGGCAACTTATACAGGTCTTGCCAATGTCTTGGTTAAAGCATACTCATGAATAATTCAATCAACCAAAGCGGACAATGCTATGAATTTGACGTACTAGTAATTGGGACTGGTCTTGCTGGTCTTCATTATACTTTAGAATTATTGAAACTAGACCCATCGCTTAAAATAGCTTTAATTAGTAAAGATGTCATCACCAATTCAAATAGTAGTTGTGCCCAAGGCGGGATTGCTGCTGTCGCAAGCTCTGATGATTCAGTTGAATTGCATGTTAAAGATACTATGGCGGCTGGTGATGGTCTTTGTTATGAACATACTGTTAGAGAAATTATTAACCAAGGTCCAGAGGCCATAAAAAGCCTACAAGACAACTGTGTGCAATTTTCTAAAGATAATGATGGTTCATATAATTTAGCTCAAGAAGGTGGACACTCAAAGCGGCGTATTTATAATTGCGGAGACAAAACTGGCGAAAATATAATTACAACTTTACTAACCAAAATAAAAAATATCCCAAATATTACAATCTTTGAAAATCATACTGCTGTAAACTTAATTACCAATTATTTCCACATTCCTAACTGTTTAGGCATGGTATTGGGTGCATATATATTAGATAGTGAACGAGACGTTATACACACATTTATCACTAAAGCTGTAGTTTTAGCAACTGGTGGCGCAGGGAAAACTTATCGTTATACAACTAACCCTATGGTTGCAACTGGCGATGGGGTTGCGATGGCATATCGTGCTGGGGCTAGAATTAATAATATGGAGTTTTATCAATTTCACCCAACTTTACTGCATCATCCAACCCTAAATAATTTTTTAATTTCTGAAGCGGTCAGAGGCGAAGGTGCGATTCTTAAAAATGCTGATACCGAAAAGTGTTTTATGGAAAAATATGCGCCTGAAGCTAAAGAGCTTGCTACAAGGGATATAGTCTCTAGAGCTATTTTTACTGAAATTGAGCAAAGCTATAAAAATTTTGTCTATCTTGATATTACCCATAAATCAAAGCAATTTTTACAAAACCGCTTTCCACAAATTTATACAAAATTATCGAATATCGGCATTGATATGAGTCAAGATTTTATCCCGGTTATTCCTGCTGCGCATTATCAATGCGGTGGCATAATAGCTGATATTAATGGCCGCACTGACCTCTTAAGATTATTTGCAATCGGTGAAGTTGCATGCACAGGTTTGCATGGCGCCAATCGCCTTGCGAGCAATTCTTTACTTGAAGCAGTGGTTATGGCAAAAAATGCCGCTCGCGAGTCTTTAAGTTATATAAAAACCAATTTTAAATCACAATTAAATATTGATAACTGGAATTCGGAACGTGAGCCTGATGCCAGACGTGCAAGCCAAATTAATGCTCACTGGCGCGGATTACGTGGAGAAATGACTTCTTATGCTGGCATAGTTCGTACCGAAGCAGGTTTACAAGATTTATTAAAGCTAATTCAGCAACGACAAGCAATTATTGAAGAATATTACTGGAAACATCGTATTAGCCGCGATTTTATCGAATTACGTAATATTATTCTAAATGCGGAAATTATTGTCAAAGCTGCGATTGCAAGACGAGAATCTCGCGGCGGACATTTTCGCGAAGATTTCCCAGAAAAGAATATAAATGCTTGCGATAGTATAACTTATATGCATAATATAACCTCCTAGCATAAATGATGAATACGCCGTATGTTCAAAGATACAATTAACTACCAACCAACTAAATCTATAATGCCTGTCACTAATGATATGAGCATTTGTCAAAGTGACTACCCTCTTGATTGGTATCAAGAAGAGTTTATTCCGTATGCAGAAGAATATCTTGCGCTACCTGACAGAAAACTTGTAACAATCCTTGAATGGATGCGCCCTTATATGCAAAAAGCGCAAGCGCATTTTGGCGATAAAATGCTACTCTTGGCCCATTATTATATGGGTGGAGATATTGTAAGATTAATTGAGCAATTTGGTGGGCAAATTGGTGATTCATATCAATTAGCATTAATGGCTGCGAATAATCCGCAAGTAGAAGTTATAATCGAATCTGCTGTACACTTTATGGCAGAATCTATAAGTATTTTGGCAGGCCCAAAACAAACCGTGTATATCACTAACCCTAAATCAGGATGCACGATGGAAATGCTCGCCAAAGATTTTATGGTTGAGCCAGCATTTTTAGATCTTAATGAGAGATATGGCGCTGAAAATATTTTGCCAGTATGTTATATGAACACATCTGGCCGTGTCAAAGCCTTAACTGGAGCCCAAGGTGGTGCGGTTTGCACAAGTTCTAATGTTAAAAAGATTTTTCAATGGGCAATTAAACAAAACAAAAAAATCCTTTTTATTCCAGATAAACATATGGGTGAAAATGTCGCATATTGGCTAGGTATAAAAAACTTAGCCTATTGGCCAGGAGGAACAGCCGGAGCACAATATTCTTTAAACGCGCAAAACGCAGAGACATTAGCGAAGTTTGATAAAGCAAACTTAATTTTATTTGCTAGCGAGTGCGCTGTACATACTTTTTATCAAGCTTATATGTGTGAATATTGGCATAAGCATGGCTATGTAACTATAGTACATCCTGAGTGTAGAAATGAAGTAGTAAAAGTTGCCAATCATGCTGGGTCAACTGCATTTATTTGGGATTATGTAACTCAAGACCGTGCTAACACGCAAAAGTACGCAATTGGCACAGAGAATCATATGGTTGAAAACCTAAAACAATTTTGTATCCCCAAAGGCATACAAGTTGTAAGTCTTGCTGAAGCTAAAAATATAGAAAATGTTAAAGGCGTTGGCTGTGGCTGTGCAACCATGTCACGCAATGACCCTCCACATTTAGTCGCATTAGTAGATCTTTTACGCCAAGGGAAACAATTACCATACAATATCGTCAAAGCAGGCGATTCAGTGAACGAGTTTACTGGAATAAGACAGAGGTTACAAAGCGAAGATAGTCAATGGGTAATTGATAACGCTAAAAAAGCTTTACAAAAAATGATAGAAATTACTGAATCAGAATAAACTTCGGTTTGGAATATTATGTATACGATTTTTTATGCGGTTAGATCTGTTTAACTAATTTGTCGAAATAAAACAGATTTAACCGCAGAAAAAATCGCACCTGAATATTATTTTTTAGTTGCATATCAACAAGTTATTGATATAATGTGTACATTCATGCCGGGGTGGCGAAATTGGTAGACGCGCCAGACTCAAAATCTGGTGGTGGTGACACCGTGTCGGTTCGACTCCGACCCTCGGTACCATTGAGTACTTTTGTAATAGTTCTCAATGGTTCGCAACGGCACATAACACATTGATTCTTATTGAAATAGTGTAGACTTCTTCTTCTCAAATCATTCTCAACTATTCGTTATTATTCGTATATAACCGCGAGCACTTTGGGTAAGATCTTGGGTAAGATTTTTATCTCCTTCCATTCAAAGTTGCCGCTTAGTTGAGGTAACTATCATGATTTCTTCAGATGCAAAAATTAGATCTTTAAAAATAGAAGACGGGAAACGCCACGCCGATCGCGATGGTTTGGTGTTGGAGATCCGCAAAAGTGGCAAAAAAGTTTTTCTCTTCCGTTTTCAATGGGAACGAAAGCCACAAACCATGACTTTAGGTATTCATCCGGGCTTAGGCTTGGGAGAGGCTCGTGAAATCGTTAGAGTATATCGTGTGTTACTTGGTAAGGGCATTGATCCAAGAAAAAGCGATGCTCCTGAACAGAAAAAACTCACTTTTTTTGAAGTAGCAGAACAGTGGCATCAAACAAATATTCATCGATGGAAAGCTATAAAATCGACATAGACAGTGATCAAAACATCAGCATGTCAGAAGAGCTTCTAAAATTAAGTGCAGATCTTGAGGCCAAGTATATTCGCGAATATTAACGCATCAGTCCTTGAGTTTCATACGTTATGTGGGTAGACTCAAGCGAGAACATGGGGGTATACCCCCAAAGAGCCTACCCCCTTCGCTTAATGAAGTATGTAGAGGTCTAATAATCAGCTCATTATATGGAAAATTTTCTTAACAGATCTCACATCGTTTGCTAGTTTTATTTTATGGATACCGTTATCTCGGTTTAGGAGTGGGCATAAGGCTATTAATTAGTCGATTAGTGCAGCGATAACAACAGTCCAACTGGCAATTGCTTTATGATTTATCTAATATTTGCATCGTGTCCCATTCAAAACGAAACGAATCATCAACATCAACGGCTATGATTTCGCAAAGCGCATGCTCTATTACTGAAAATTCGCTCTTCATTTTAGTCATCGAAAAATCTATATCCGTTGTTTCTCGTCCAAGCTCAATATATTGTGCTAATAACAATCCACCCTTAAAAATGAACTGATCGCGGTACATCGAGTGAGATAGTCTTGCCAAAAATCGTTCCAATAGAAGCTGCTTCCAAACCTCATTGAAGGTTTTTAATTTTTCTTGAGCGATGAATTTTAATCGTGCTTTCAATGCTGCTTCATTCATATAGTTAACGCCAACAAATAAGGATCAATGTTAATTTTCATTTTTTTTGCATACGAGCGGAGCTTGTTGATATCAAGCTTTTTCTCGCGTGGCTGCTCCAATCCAGTCTTGAGTGCTTTCAATGCTGTTTCTTTACTTAAATAACGAAATGCATCAAGAATAGTTCGCTCTCTATCAAAAATTGGGACCGTTATACCACCAATATCTACCGTTGTTTTACCTAGAATAAAATTGCGCATGCGAACAACTTTCACAACAAGATCAGTATGATGGGATGTACCATGGTTGATAGCTATCCAATGTTGTCGCGGAATTTCTTCTGTTAGATCATAAAGGGCTAAAGCAGAGGTAAGACAAATCACACCATTTTCCACACTTCTAACGGCAGTTACCAAATCATCCCATTGAAAGCTTTGTATGCTAGGAGCATGGATGCCACGATACACCCCCCGCCCTAATCGCTCAAGCTCACCAGTTTTTGCATAATAGGCTAGAGTTTCTGCACTCACTCCACATTGTTTAGCTTCTTTGGTCGTGAAGTTGACAGCCACAAGTAAAGTTTCTATTTTTTCTAAGGCATTTTTAGGTTTCATAGATTTAACTTAGCAATAACACCCATGCAAGTCAACTGGGTCTTATTTATAAGTTATAATGCGGTTACAAACTTCTATGAATATCAAATATTTTCCGCCTATTTGTAAGGACTACCAATGAGAAGCACATGATCCATGATTGCAATAATGCAATAATTGACTAAAAAGAGCTTTTCTGTTAAAATTTTACACACTAATGGTGATAAGGAAACAAACAATGACATGGGGCATCACTAAAAATTTTGAATGTGAATCCGCTATTGGTATTACGCTCAATCGCAGCAAATTTTATGCCAATAATAATTCTGAAGCAATTATTTCTCAAATACGTCTTTTAGGATATCGTGATGGAGAAATACTAATTTGCATTCAATTTCGTTTAGAAGTAGATTATGGTGCATTTATAAAGCAACATTCTAATATCAAAGGGACAGATTCAGAAGACTATTCAGTTTTTTTTGATATTGAAACACTCGATGATGTTAGTTCATTTTTGGCTCAACTTAGCGAAGTTGATTTTGCTATTAATGAAATTACGCAAAATATTCAATGTACAATTAATAACAGTCAAAATATCCCTCTCACATTTACACAACTAATTACACTCTTAGAACGAAACTGTGAAATTTCTCTCACAGAGCTTCAATTTCTTGCTCATCTACATGGCATTAACAATTTAGCTAACTATAAACTTGAAGCATACAATCCTCCTTTGAATTTACTTGATTATCTTAGGGCTCGTAATCAATCTGAGAAAGCAAAAACCATCATTACAATGCTCATGCAAGAAGGGCAGATTGTTTCGGAAGAAAATACGATCGATGGTCCGTTTTCTCAAAAAACGCTACTTCATTATGCTATTTGGCGCAAATGGCCTACTGAGTTCATCAAATATATATTAGAGTTACAACCAGATTTATTACATCAGTTAAATACGGGATATTCTATATTAATGCTCCCTTTGTCGCGTGAGGTCTTTGAACTTCTTATTCAGGCTGCAAAAAATCGTGGCTGCCTACCTGCCTTACTTGATTTAAAGATTAATAAACAAACTGCTTATGTTGTACAACTGGTGACTTATCAAAACTCTCAAATTGCAGCCAATTTGGTAGACTTGATCCAGGAACTTTCTCTATCTAGCACTCAATATCTAAAAGCAGTGTCCAACATGCGTTGGAAAACCATAGAAGGTAACAAAACATACGAAAAATTAATCAAAGACTTTGATCCTGTTCACTTATATGATTCTCCAAAATCATTAACTGCGCAACGCCAAGGCAGCCAAGATCTTTATGAAGAACTTTTTGGTGTAAAAAAAAATATCATGTCCTTACAGGATGCTAAAATAGAAAAACATCATACACTACAATATCGTATGATGAATTCATAACACACATGAATCAATTGGAGCTTCCTCTATTTTATTCTCATACACCTTTTACTGAATATGATTTAAAAAAATCGATGTCAAAAGGGTTAGAAGTCCCTATTCCTGGTTCTAATATTTTTAGAAAAGCCTACCCAAATCGTAATCGTTTATTTCAAGTTGGCAATTTCCAAGAATTTGAAAATAAGGCTGCAGTAACGTTGACTACCCCGAGTACTAAATTCACAAGTTAGAGGCAAAAAAGATGGAGGTCCTACCGTTTGTGCTTCATGGACCTTCTTCTCTACTCTAGAAGCTAAGTTTCAGATAACCATTCGCATCTGTTCGTAATCATTCAAATCGGGTATCATACACAACGTTGGGTAAGATTTTGGGTAAGTTCCGAGTCCTTATTATTCTAAACCAATAAAATCAAATGGTTACAACGAGGTTCGACTCCGACCCTCGTACCATAGTATTTAAAATAACACTATGTTTACACGCAATCACTTGTAAATAATCTAGATTAAAAATAAACTAATCGGCAATGCATAGAGCTGAATATTATTTTGCGAGAAAGGTAAAATATCATTTCCAAAATAAAAAATAATTCCGTATTGAAATTTGTCTGGATTGAATTCTGCTAATTTTATTAAACCTTTAAAATCTTGCTGTTTAATAGTAGCCGCAGCTTTAACCTCAATGCCAATAATTTTATTATTATCTCTTTCTAATACAATATCGACTTCATTTTTATATTTATCTCTAAAGTGAAGATTGTGTATTAACACAATTAAAAACTGTCAGTTAAAGCAACTTCCACTCCTCCTGAAGCAGGGCCATAAATTTGAACTACATTGCCTCAAATAAATCATATTCCTGCGTGTCTATTCGCATTCTTTAAATTTATGGTAATATATACAGTGTTAAGTGAGATATATTGGTAATATTCGAGTCTGCTATTAACTCAATAAAACCAAACCGTTGCGTACTAGTTCGACTCCGACAATAGGTACCAAGAATATTATTTTTTTATGTGAATATTAAGTGCAAAGAAAAACTTTACAACATGCGTCATTTTTACCGTTAATAATACTATTCTCTTTTCTTATAAGACTATTAGCAATTGGTAATATTAGTTTAATTCCTGAAGAAGCTTATTATTGGAATTATGCCAATCACTTAGATTTTAGCTATTTTGATCATCCGCCGATGGTTGCCTATCTTATTAAAATTACGACTACTATTTTTGGTAATAATGAATTTGCTGTGAGATTGCCGGCTATTTTATGTTGGATAATCGCTGGATTTTATTCTTTTAAACTTAGCGAGAAAATTTCACGTGGCTCTGGTATTTATGCGGTTTTTCTACTTTCAATTTTGCCATTTTTCTTTCTGCAATCAGTAATAATGACTCCGGATTTGCCATTAATTGCTGCGTGGTCGGCATCTTTGTATTATTTATTTCAAGCACTAGTTAAAAACGAAAATGCCGCTTGGTACAAACTAGGCTTATCTTTCGGCTTAGGAATGCTTTCTAAATATACGATTGTTTTGCTGGTCCCTGCGACATTTTTATATATATTGCTAAATAGAGTAAATTTCAAAAAACTACTAACCCCCTATCCATACATTGCATCAATAATTGCCATAATAATTTTTGCTCCTGTTATCTATTGGAATGCTGAGCATAAGTGGGCATCATTTGCTTTTCAAAGTACGCAAAGATTTACGAGTGGCTATGAGTTTTCTTTGCATCAAATATTAGGTTTACTAATTTTATTTTTAACTCCCTTTGGAGTTATTAGTCTTTGCAGGTTATGGAAAAATGATGCTACTAAAGATTTAGATGTTTCAATAAAAAGATTTTTGCAGGTATATACTTTATTTCCTTTAGGATTTTTCATGTTATTTAGTATGTTACATACTACAAAATTCAACTGGATTGGACCAGGGTTACTTGCGATAATTCCCTGGGTTGCGACTGAGGTATCTAATGTTAAATTTTCAAAGATATGGCGCACAGCGAGCTTATTTTTATTAATAGCTTATAGCGGCATCCTCATGTGTATCATATATGGCAAACCGTTAATTGTGTATAATGCTTTTTTTCAAAAATTTAATAATTGGGATAATTTTTATTATCAAATAAAAGAAATTTCTGATGAAGCTTCGCGAGAAACGCATAAAGAAACTGTGATTGTACCATTAGATAAATACAACATTGCGAGTGAATTAAATTTTTATCAAGCGAAGCATCATGCAAAAAGCTTCTCTGTCTATGGCAGAAATATATTCGGTCAAGACGCATTGATGTATAACTATTGGTATAAAGGTGAAAATCTAGCTGATAAAAATATATTAATAATTCACGACGATAGATATATGCTAGACGCAGAATTTTTGAAAAAAGCGACAACGCCAATTACGCCTGTAAAAATACTTTGGGCCATTTCCCAAGGAAGCGGCACAAGAGGCCATGATTATTTCTATCAAATAGTAACCCCAAACCCCTCCGAGCCGCGCCCGTAAGGAAGCGGAGCTTTTGGTTTTACGCGCGGGAAAGCGGTAAGGGTTTACGAGAGGAAGAACGGAAAAAGTTTTACGCGCGGAAAATAAAGAAAACCAAAAAATAGTAAGAGTAGTTTAATAATCGCGGATAAAGTTGGATTGGAATTTAGTTTATAGCATTTTATGGCGCGCACAAACCCAAAAGCTCCGCTTCCTTACGGGCGCGGCTCGGTTATGGTTCTTAAACGTAGTTTGAATATTACGTGCAAAGAGTCCAAGATACTATTAGCTGGTAACTTACTTTTACCTTTTGTCCTATCAATAAAATCTATTGGGAACTCAACTATTTTGGCGTTATTTTTATGTAGAATCCATAAAAGTTGTAATTTATATGCGTAATTATTAGAAAT
>CAZADN010000070.1:0-9908 GCA_964483895.1 uncultured Legionellaceae bacterium | reverse complement strand
AATTCAGGCCTACCACACATAACAGATGATATATGCGCCTCTCGAGACAAAACTGTAACAACCCCGGCTCCAACTCGTAAAGCGCCCTCAGCAGCAATTCTGACAGCACCTGGCATACCAAAATCACCACCGACAACCAGTACATGCCCAAACATGCCTTTATGTGCATATTTAGGCCTTAAAGGCCTAGGATCGCTTATATCTGCAAAACTAATGCTTGCAACATCTTCCATATTACTTAAAACCTTGACGCATACCTAACGCTTCTGGTATTTGACTAACCATAGATGAACCCAATCGTCCAGCAACACGTTCAAAGAAGCTATGTTTTTCAGTATAATCAACCGCAGTATCTACTTTAATAACATTCCGCATCAATTGCCCACTACTTGCAAAACCATCAATTAAACCTAACTCTTTAGCCTGCGTACCGGTCCAAATTAAACCTGAAAATAATTTATCATCAGCTTTTAATCTATCGCCACGACCTTTTTTAACTTGTTTGATAAATTGCTTATGAATCAAATCTAACATTACACCTAAATCTTTCGCTTGCTCAGGATTCTCCGGGGAAAATTGATCCATAAAACCTTTATTATTTCCTGAAGTTCTCAAACGTCGGCTAATACCAAGTTTTTCCATAGCAGCAACAAAACCAAAACCATTATAAACAACGCCAATTGAGCCAACAATACTTGCAGGATTTGCGTAAATTTCATCTGCAGCACTGGCTATATAATAGGCTGCCGATGTACATGTGTCTACACATACAGCATATACCTTAACCGCAGGGTGTTTCTTTTTAAAATAACGCACTGCAGTATACATATAATCAGCCTGGACAGGACTGCCCCCTGGGCTATTTATCCTTAAAATAAGCGCCTGCAAACCTTTACTCTCATAAGCTGTAGTTAAACTCTTCATAAAGATATCTGAGCTTGAAATCTGCTGGTTATCCATGATTTCGCCTTTAATATCAACTAAGCCGACATGCGGCTTATTTTTATTGGCAGAATCTTCCATATGATCAAGACTGGCAATGCCAATTAAGCCAACAAAAATCAACAATATAATTATCCGCTTAACCCAACGCCATCTGCGTTTACGTTTTTGTTCTTTAAAATATTCAGCTACAATACTTGTAAGTAAAGCTTGAGAGTTATTTTCAGAGTTTATTGATTGTTCCATAATTAGTTACTTGATTTATTAAAAATAATCCCCATCTTACTTCATATACAATCTTATGAAAAGTCCTAAGGAGTATTTATAATGCGGATGGATAAACTTACATCAAAATTTCAAATGGCCCTTGCTGATGCGCAATCTCTAGCTTTGAGCAAAGAAAATAATTTTATTGAGCCTGAACATTTAATGAAAGCTCTACTTGAACAAGATGGAGGGACTTGTAGACCACTTCTTACAAAATCAGGGTCTAACATAGCTGAACTAACGTTACTTTTAGATGAAGCAATTGATAAATTACCCAAGGTATCTGGTAACCCTGGCGAAGTACATATCTCTAATAATTTAAATAAAATTTTAAACATCACTGATAAATTAGCCCGTGATAGACAAGATCAATATATATCTAGCGAATTATTTATCCTTGCAGCATTCACTGAAAACGGCACACTTGCGAAAATTTTAAAAAAAGCTGGAGTAAATGATAAAGCAGTAGATAAAGCAATTAATGATTTACGTAAAGGTGAAAAAGTGTCCGACCCAAATGCTGAAGAACAAAGACAGGCTTTAGAGAAATATACACAAGATTTAACTGCCAAAGCTGAAATGGGTAAACTAGACCCAGTAATCGGCCGAGATGATGAAATTCGTCGTACTATTCAAGTTCTACAAAGAAGAACTAAAAATAATCCAGTCCTAATAGGTGAACCAGGTGTTGGTAAAACTGCGATAGTTGAAGGTTTAGCAAGTCGTATAGTTAATAACGAGGTACCTGAAGGTCTTAAGGGAAAGCGTTTATTATCTCTTGATATGGGTGCATTAATTGCAGGTGCCAAATATCGTGGTGAATTTGAAGAAAGACTTAAAGCAGTCTTAAATGATTTATCCAAGCAAGAAGGACAAATTATCCTCTTTATTGATGAAATTCACACTATGGTTGGTGCTGGTAAAGCCGAAGGCGCAATGGATGCTGGAAATATGTTAAAACCCGCACTTGCGCGCGGTGAACTACATTGTATCGGTGCAACAACTTTAGATGAATATCGTAAATACATTGAAAAAGATGCAGCACTTGAAAGACGTTTTCAAAAAGTATTAGTTGAAGAGCCAAATGTAGAAGACACCATTGCCATTTTACGCGGCCTTAAAGAACGTTATGAAATTCACCATGGAATTGAAATTACAGATCCAGCAATAGTCGCTGCGGCAACCTTGTCACACCGTTATATTACTGATAGGCAGCTTCCAGATAAAGCCATTGACTTAATTGATGAAGCCGGTAGTCAAATACGCATGGAAATTGATTCAAAACCAGAAAGCTTAGATAAATTAGACAGAAGACTTATTCAGCTTAAAATAGAAAGAGAAGCTCTACGTAAAGAAAGCGATGAGGCTTCTAAACAACGCTTAGAAGATTTACAAGAAAATATCGATGATCTTGAAAAAAAATATAGCGATTTAAACGAAATATGGATGTCTGAAAAAGCTTCTTTGCAAGGTACAAGCCATATTAAAGAATCTCTAGAAAATGCCAAAACTGAACTAGAAACCGCACGGCGAGCTGGTGACTTAGGTAGAATGTCTGAAATTCAATATGGAATCATCCCAGATTTAGAAAAAAAACTTGCTAATGCTTCTAAAACTAGCGAATCAGAAACTAAACTCGTCCGTAATAAAGTTACTCAAGATGAAGTTGCAGAAATTGTTTCAAAATGGACTGGAATTCCGGTTGCGAAAATGCTTGAAGGTGAAAAAGAAAAGCTTTTAAACATGGAAAGTATGCTTCATAAACGTTTAATTGGCCAAAATGAAGCGGTAGATGCGGTTGCCAATGCAATTAGACGCTCAAGGTCAGGCCTTTCCGATCCTAACCGCCCAGTTGGTTCATTCTTATTCTTAGGCCCAACAGGGGTTGGTAAAACTGAATTATGTAAATCACTCGCTGAGTTTCTTTTTGATAGTGCAGAATCAATGGTGCGTATCGATATGTCTGAATTTATGGAAAAACATTCAGTCGCACGCTTAATTGGCGCGCCTCCTGGATATGTTGGTTATGAAGAAGGCGGATATTTAACTGAAGCGGTACGCAGACGCCCATACTCTGTATTATTATTAGACGAAATAGAAAAAGCGCATCGTGATGTATTTAATATTTTATTACAAGTATTAGATGATGGGCGTTTAACTGATGGCCAAGGACGCACGGTAGACTTTCGTAATACTGTAATTGTCATGACTTCAAATTTAGGTTCCAATCTTATTCAAGAAATGGGCACCAAAAATAGCTATGAAGAAATAAAATCTGCAGTTATGGAAATGGTTGGCCAAGAATTTAGACCTGAGTTTGTAAACCGTATTGATGAATGTGTAGTATTCCATGCTTTAACTAAAGATCAAATTGGGAAAATTGCTTTAATTCAAATTGCGCATCTTGAAAAACGTCTAAATGCTCAAGACATAACAATTGATATCCAAAAAGATGCGATTGATTTCTTAGCTGAAAATGGTTTTGACCCAGTTTATGGAGCACGTCCTTTAAAAAGAACGATTCAGCAAAAATTAGAAAATCCTTTAGCTGAAGCCCTTCTAAAAGGTAACTTTAGACCAGGAGACAATATTAAAATCACCGTGCAAGATAACCAATTAGTATTTAAGAAATGAAATTAAATAACATTCGAATAGTCTTAGTCGCGACAAGTCACCCCGGTAACATTGGGGCGAGTTGTCGTGCTATGAAAACCATGGGGATTGAGAATTTATATCTTGTTAATCCCAATCTTACGCCATTTTACCAAGCTCATGAGATGGCAGCAGGTGCAGATGAGTTAATAACAAATGCTAAAACAGTAACTACATTAAACGAAGCTCTACAAGGTGCCAAACTTATATTTGCAACTAGCGCTAGACCACGAGATATAGCCTTGCCTGGTTTTTCCCCAAAAGATTTCGCAAATTTTGTTAGCGAATTTGATGATAATACAGAAGTAGCAATAATTTTCGGACGCGAACACGCAGGTCTTACCAATGAAGAATTGTTACACGCCCAATATCACATAAATATCGCAAGTAATCCTGATTTTAGCTCACTAAATCTAGCTCAAGCAGTACAAATAATTTGTTATGAATTACGCATGCAAATATTATCACCTGTAGCTACTGTCAAAACCAAACAAAATCCATTAGCTTTACATGAAGATATAGATAATTTTTATACTCATTTAGAAAAAGTATTATTAAAAATAGATTTTCTTAAACCAGAAAATCACAAGCGCATTATGCAAAAATTGAAAAGACTTTTTAACCGTAATCAATTAGAAAATATAGAAATTAATATTTTACGTGGTATATTAACAGCTGTAGAAACTTCGAAAAAAACATGAAAAATCTCCCTATTTATCTAGATTACATGGCAACTACGCCTATCGACCCTAAAGTAATCCCTAAAATGATTGCCTGTATGGGACTTGATGGTACCTTTGGCAATGCAAACTCACTTCAGCATGTGTATGGACAAGCAGCAGCTTCTGCAATCGCTAATGCTCGTGAAACCATTGCTAATGTTATCGGGGCCAAACCTTCCGAAATTATTTTCACATCTGGCGCTACTGAATCTAACAATCTAGCAATTATAGGTGCCGCCAAATTTTATAAACGCAAAGGCAAACACTTAATAACCATGGCAACTGAGCATAAATCTTGCCTTGAAAGTTTTGCAAAACTTGCAAAAGATGGTTATGAAGTAACTTATTTACAACCTCAAGGAAATGGTCTAGTAAATCTTGAAAAATTAAAGAATTCAATCCGAGATGACACAATTTTAGTTTCAATCATGCATGTGAATAATGAAATAGGCGTTATTCAAAATATTGAAGAAATAGGTAATCTTTTATCTGGAAAAGGGATAATATTTCACGTAGATGCCGCACAAAGCGTAGGCAGACTACCAATAGACTTGCAACAACTAAACGTTCATCTTATGTCGCTTTCCTCACACAAAAATTATGGCCCCAAAGGAATAGGTGCATTGTATATTCAGCAAAAACCAAGAATTAGAATTGAAGCTCAATCCTATGGTGGTGGGCAAGAAAATGGCTTAAGGTCTGGAACTCTTGCAACACATCAAATCATTGGTATGGCTGAAGCTTATGCAATTAGCGAGGATATGCGCGATAAAGAGCAAAAGCAAATTAAATATCTACGCGATAAGCTTTGGGACGGAATTAAAAATCTCCCGGAAATAAAATTAAACTGTGATTTTAAACATACAATTTCTGGAATAATTAATTTAAGCTTTGCAGGCATAGACGGAGTAGACTTATTAGCAGCTTTAAGCCCCATAGCTATATCAACTATGTCTGCATGCGCTGCTTCAAGTAACGCTAGTTCTTATGTTTTAAAAGCTATGGGGATTAATGATAATCTCGCTAAAAGCGCGATTAGATTATGCATTGGAAGATTTACAACTGAAGAAGATATTGAAAAAAGTATTACCGCTATTAAAAATGCGCATAAAAAATTATACAATTCTTTCAATCACCCCTAATGACTTCCAATTTACATTAAGGTCGTGGATCGCTGCTGGTTTTATCTGATTGTTCTTTTATATTTTTTGTGCCAAAAACTTGTTGATAAATACTTGTTACATAATTAATTGCATGATCTATAAAATCTATATTCAATTCTTTTGTATTAATATTATGCAATGAATATGCATCAGTAAACGAATCATTCTTTGCTTGATTTTCACATAAGACTTCATAAACTGGATCTATTTCTAAAATAATTCTTATTATTTTGGTAATTTCCTCATTACCATCTACCTCAGAAATTAATTTATGCATTTCTTGAAACAATCTTATATCTTTATATTCTGCTCTATTTATGATTAAACTTTTCAATTTATCAGAATGTTCGCAACTCAAGCTATCAAGATAAATTGCAGCCACCTTAGCAAATTTCTCATAAAAAATTTCACAAATATCATCTTTTAAATCTAAACCATAATTTGACTTAATATATTCTAATTCTTGTTTTATATTATTAATTCCGTGCGTCAAATCTGAATATTTAGCATGCGAAGCCATAGTAAAAAGTGAACTAGGATGTAAATTTCCTGTAAAAATCACACTCGCTCGTGTATCTCTATATTTGTCTACTTCATAATCTATGGACTTAATCATTTTATCTATACGTTTTGAAATATCTATTGAATTGGGATTAGCATAAAGTTTTTCATGTATATTATTCATACGTAGCCGGCACCTATGTTGAGTAATGTATCACATATCACACCCTGTAAAACACAATATGCATTTTAAATATATACCATGAAATAAACATATTCAAAAATCCTGTTTTTTATTTTTAAGTCTATTTATGGTCTATAATATAAACATTGTGACTATATTCATTGATAGCATGGATGCCAATATTTTTTACAATGCAGGTAAGATAACTTATCGATTCAAGCTAGAAATTATAGCTTTCTGGATTATTGCTTTATTAATCTGTTTGCCACATTTAACAGACATAATAAGCCCTTTCACATCCACAGGCTTTATAGCTACTAATTCACGCAGTGATATAGCTGATAAGTATTTGGCTAAAAATTTAAAAGAAGGTAACAATCAATTCTTAGTTATCTATCACAGCAAAAATTTGCAAGCAACTTCACCCACATTTCAAAATAAAATTGATAATTCGTTAAAGGCGCTAAAAGATTTTCCAATTGAACATGAAGTAATTTTACCTAAAAATAATCCCGAACAAATTTCCAAAGATAAGCACACTGCTTATGTTGCAATAATTTTTAAAACCAATGAAACATTAAAAGCTGAAACCATCAATAAATTTCAAGATAGCATATCCAAACCCAAAGAGATGTCTGTGTATTTAGGTGGGGAACCGATTTTTATACAACATATTAACGAGCAAACTCAAAAAGATTTATTTAAAGCAGACATGATTGCCGCACCAATAAGTATTATTACCCTACTCATAGTATTTAAAACTGTAGTTGCAGCACTTATCCCAATATATTTAGGCGCAAGTTCTGCATTATTAATTTTATCTATTCTCTATTTTTTAGGACATTTCTTTGGTCTATCAATATTTACAATCAATATTGCTCTACTATTAGGACTATGTCTAAGTCTCGATTATGCATTATTTATTGTATATAGATTTAGAGAAGAGCTTGATGAAGCTAAAGATCCGCAATTAGCTATTGCAAAGACCATGGCAACTGCCGGTAAAGCGGTATTTTATAGTGGAATTGCCGTGTTTATTAGTTTATCAGCTTTACTGATTTTCCCAATAAATATAATGTTTTCAATAGGCGTTGGCGGATTGGTCGCCGTATTTGTTGCAGTTAGTGCTGCTTTAACTTTATTACCAGCACTTTTAAGTGTATTAAAACATCGAGTTAATTCACTTGCTATTCGACGTATAAAAAACCAATCAACTGATCTGAAGCTTGCTAATGATAATAGCATGTGGCACAAACTTGCAACAGCTGTTACTAAAAAACCTGGGCTATATTCGCTATTAATTTTAGCCTTTATTTCTGTACTTAGTTACACTGTGCAAAATATTAAAATTGGTATATCTGACTATAATGTTTTACCTGATCACTCTCAAAATCAAGACTTCTTTGATATCTATAAAAGTAACTTTAATACAGAAGGTTTAACGCCAATCAAATTAATTATTTCACCAAAACAAGGGAAGGTTACCACAAATGAAAACATCCAAAATATATATTATTTAATTCATAAGATTCAGAAACATGCAAATGTAAAAACTGTAAATAGTATCGTTTCGATAAGTCCTGATATAAGTTTACGACAATACCAGTATATATATGCAAATACAAAACAAATGGATAAAAACCTTAAAATTCTTTTACAAAGAAGTACACGCAATAATTTTACAGTTGCAACTATTATTAGTAAATACTCACCAAACACGACTCAAACTAGAGATTTGATTAAATATTTAGAATCTCTAAAATCAAAAAACTTAAATCTTCAACTCACCGGGATTCCAGTAAATAATGCTGATGTATTACATGCTATTGTAAATAACTTACCGCACGCAATCATATGGATAGTTACACTTACCTATCTCATACTTTTAATATTATTACGCTCAATGATATTACCTTTACAAGCAATTTTTATGAATGTATTAAGCCTATGCGCAAGTTATGGAGTTCTGGTATTTATTTTTCAAGAAGGATATTTACACGAATTTTTACAATTTAAACCCCAAGGCATGACTGATGTTAGCTTAATAATTATTATCTTTTGTGCGTTATTTGGATTCTCAATGGACTATGAAGTATTTTTATTAACAAGAATTCATGAAGCTTATATAACAACACGTAACAACACCCAAAGTATTATTTTTGGAATCGTAAAAAGTAGTAGAATAATAACCAGTGCGGCATTAATAGTTATCTTATTATGCGGCTCTTTTATGTTCGCCGATGTATTAATGGTTAAGGAATTTGGATTAGGAATTGCTGTTGCTATATTTGTCGACGCATTTGCAATTAGAACCATACTTGTACCAGCAACAATGACTCTTTTAAATAAATGGAATTGGTATCTACCTAATTTTCTTAAGAATTTGAAAAATCCATTATAAATGCGCCTATAGGTTCATCTTGATTTTGCTCTTCATCACTAGATGCAAACATGGAAGAACTCGCCAAATCACTTTTACTTTCACTCCTGTGCAGTGTTAAAGAATCACCAAGATATCCTGCAGAAATAAAGTCCTCCTCCGAACCGAATCCGTAAGTTCTTGGTCTAGTACTGACCAAAGAACTACGAAAACGATTTTTTTTCGATACAATATTATTAACTAATTCTAATATTTCAGCATTTTTTAACTTCTCGAGACATTCAGAAATACTATCGCCAGTTAATCCTACAAAAATATGGTTTATGTACCTATTACTATTGATTACCGAGCGCGCGATATATGAATATTCTGTAAGTAAAAATTCACACAGAGAATTAAAATGATTTTTGGCTGCAACAACAAATAAAGGTATCACAAATTCGCCATCTAAAAATGTTTTCTTATATCCAGAAGGATATTTATTTAAATACTTAGCTACAGAGTTTGCATATAACCACAGCGGAGTGTTTGGAAATGCGGATATTGTCTCCCAATGATTATCAATAACTTTAAATATACAATTCATAACATTTATTATTTCCCATAATGGGACATTATGAATACTTGGAGATTCTAAATCTAATAATTCATACGGAAAATCAATTAAAAATGAATGATATAGCATTTCTAACTTTATATATGTTAAATAAACTTTTAAATCTCTCGAATGATCAACCAAAATCTTACTAAGGTAACTTGGTTCTGGACAGCGCGAATATAATGAAATAAATGTATCAATATCAAGCGAAAAATCTGATATAATCGATAACCCTGAGTTTTGCTTATAATCATCAATTACATGCCTATCATCAAAACTTAAGTAATCATATAAAAGGCTTAAGGATTGCCTTTTTTTATTTATTAAATAAGCTTTAAACACAGAAAAATCATAGCTATCACCTAATAAAGAACAAATTACAGTATCTATAACATTATCTGGCGTCAAATATATTCGAAAAGCTGTTGTAAAAATTTCAGTTATTACCTTACTTTTAAACGTATCAACATCAGCAAACAATTGCGCCCACCAAGTTTGG
>CAZADN010000069.1:0-10138 GCA_964483895.1 uncultured Legionellaceae bacterium | reverse complement strand
AAAATCTGAAGAAGTTGGTAAAATCCTTGCAAATATGCCAGGTTTTATCGGGCGTAACTTTACTAAAAGTTCAGAAGGAAAATGGGTGGATTTGGTTTATTGGGAAGATTTAGAGGCAGCGCAACGTGCTGCTGACATGTTTATGACTTTGCCAGAAACACAAAGTTTTATTGCCGATATAAATGAAACGGAAATGCAATTTTTCCATACTTCGGTGATATCTTCGATTCTTCCATAATAGGTTAATGGTGATGTATGTCTAATGAATATTTAGTTGCGCATTTTCTTCTTCAATTAATTGCTATTATTGTGACATGCAAAGCTGTTGCTTATCTTGGTAAATATTTATTTTCACAAACAGAGGTTGTTTGTGAAATGATTGCTGGAGTTGTTTTGGGGCCATCTCTGCTTGGGTATGTTGCTCCAAATATTCAGCATTGGCTATTTCCAGCACAGCATTATTTGCTTGAAAATGGCCAAGAGGTCGTCAATCCTTCAATGTCTATTATTTATGTCTTTGGACAGTTAGGTTTAATATTTTTTATGTTTATTGTAGGACTTGAGTTTGATGCGAGTCTTATAAAACATAGGGTTCGTGGTGCTAGCGCAATTGTTGTTGGTTCAACATTTGTTCCAATGTTGACAGGAGGTATAGTCGCATTTTTCTTATTTTCTAAAGCTGAATTATTTTACCCTTCAATATCCATTACCACAGCAATGTGTTTTTTAGGGGTAAGTTTTGCTATAACTGCTTTTCCTATGCTTGCTAGAATTTTAGAAGAGCGTGGTTTGACTAAAACTTATGTCGGGACTTTGTCATTAGTTGCTGGATCAATTTGTGATGCGATTAGTTGGTGCTTGTTATCTTTTTTATTGGCAGTTGTGAAATCTGATCCGTCTCTTACAGTGTACGTAGTTGTTAGTGGATTTATTTATATATTATTCATGGTTGTTTTTGTAAGAAAAGTAGCTAATTTTGTTATTAATAAATATATAAATATAAAGAATCCAGATTTGTTACTTGTTGGTATAATTGTTTATCTATTATTCTCAGCATGGCTTACAAATCAAATAGGTATATATCCTATTTTTGGTGCCTTTGTTGCAGGGGCAGTTTTACCTAAAGCTAAAATTATTGGATTAATTCGTGAAAAGATTCAACCATTAACAACAAATGTACTATTGCCTTTGTTTTTTATATATTCAGGATTAAATACCGAAATACAATTGATTAATAGTGCAACTCTTTGGAGTATTGTTGGCGTGGTCGTTATTGCGGCAATGCTTGGAAAGTTAGTGGCATGTAGTTTAAGTGCTAAATTAATAGGAGAATCATGGTTTGATGCTTTGACCATAGGCACATTAATGAATTCCAGAGGGCTTATGGAGCTTATCGTTTTAAATATCGGTTTGTATTATCATATTATTACTCCTGTTATGTTTAGTATTTTAACCATAATGGCAATTGTAACCACGCTTATGACAACGCCATTATTGAATTTGATTGAATCTCCTAGGTTTTATAAGAGAACATGTTAATTTATATTTAATATGTTCTCTTCCGAAGAATAGCTCAGATCGAGCAATGGTTCGAGACGGTGCTTTGCACCTCCTCACCATGAGCGGATTGGAGTAAATCGATAAGCACTTTGTTACTTAGGTCGAATTTATATTTTAGATGTTTTACAAGTATTGTCAGATTGTTCAACATCTTCAATTTCCGCTACTTCTTTTCTTCTTTTTTTCGAGCTAGATTTCAGAGAGCTAAATTCTGCGAGTAGCGATGAGCTATTTTTAGTGCCGGTCTTTTTATTAAAAGTTTCAACTGCCGCTCTATATGCTTCATCAAATAGATTTAATGACTCCATCTCTGCAATTGTTTTTGCTGAAGGATTAATAACGGCTATCCATGTCATCCAGCCATAAACTGGGTGGGGCATTATTGTGTCAAGTTTTGTGAAATCATGTCCAGTTGCAACTGTGTGGCCCGCAGCAGGGCGGCTAGGAACACCATCAAATAATTTTATAAAAGTTTCTTTAGATATTTTTAAGTTTAATCTAAATAGCCCAGGTTGACGGTTAATACGGGATGCAGAGTCATTTTTTCCATCTCTTTCTTTAAAGGTCATCATATATGCACCTAGAGGAAGTCTGTTACCTGGATTATAAAATAACCCACGTTCCCCCCAGTTCACATTTCTCGCTAAATGAGTATATTTATTCATTATATGAATCATAATGTCTTCAACAGTCATAGTTTTAAATCTCCTTGTTATATTTTAGGGGTATGGTTTTCACTTGATACAATTGCTTCAGCATCTACTTCAACTAATAATTCATCGAGAGCTAAAAATGGGACGCCAAGTAGCGCTCCTGGAGGCGCAGATTTACAGTCTTTAAAGAACGCTTCTCTTGCAGCTACAATTTTCGATATATCTTCTGCTGTATTGGCTGTTGTATAAATGTTACTACGTAATACGTCCTGTGGTCTTGCTCCGGCTGCTTTTAATGCTATGCCGAGGTTGGCGTATGAATTATTAGCTTGAACTGTAACATCACCTTTTCCAATTACCACATTCTCTTTATCTTTATCTAAAGAAGCTTGACCAGCAATACAAACAATCTTTGAATGTTGTGTAAGTAGGGCTGTAGTTATATGACTATAACCTACTGGTTTAGACAGCTCAGATGGATTTATATATTCTACGCCACGTGGTTGGTCGGTTTTTTTAGTAAACTTGTAATAAATAGATACTATAGCTGCGCCTACAGACATACCACCTAACCAAGCTTTTGGTTTTAGCATAATTTTAATTCTCCTATTTTTTACATAATTTAATTTTTAATCTAAGTGTGTATTAGAGTTAAAATATCATCTATTAAAGCATCAAGATCACTAATTTTATTCGTGTAATTGTTAATGCTAATTCGCAAATATAATTCTCCGCGCCAATCAAGAATGGTTATGTAATGACGATTTTGAGTGATGATTTGGCGTTGTATCCACTTATTGGTGGCATTAAGACTCATATCTTTAAGGGGTTTCACGACTCGAAAGCAGCATACCGGTAAAACAGGCTCCAATAGTAACTCAAATCTTGGGTCATCCATAATCCGTTTAGCAATATATTGTGAGTTCTTTAGGTTGTTTGTTAATAAATCCCAATAACCATGTATACCAAGAGATTTGAAGGTCATCCAAAGTCCAAGTGAGCGCCACTGACGCGTTCCAGCAAATCCCATCTGAAATGTATCTAATTCGGCGAGCTCTTCCCAATATGGACCACTAGCGTTAAAACTTTTATACAGCTCGGTGCCATTTTTGACTAAAAGGCAGCCTATGCCAAAAGATAAAAAGAGCCATTTACAGGGATCTATAGTAACAGAGTCAGCATAGTCTAAACCAGAAAATTGTTCTTTTGTTAGTGGTAAATTTGCAAAAGCTCCGCCAGCAGCTGCATCGACATGAAACCACATCTTATACTGCTTAGCAATTTTAGCAAGCGTTAGAAGATCATCAATGACTCCTGTTGCACTAGTCCCAGCAACACCAATCACACATAGTGGTAAGTATCCGTCTCTTATATCAGTTTCTATTTGTGCAATTAATTCTTGAGTATCTATTGTTCCAGATGGAGTGGTTGGTACTAGGCGTAGTGCATCTCTTCCAAACCCCATAAAATCTAAAGATTTTACTATAGAAAAGTGACCTTCGTAAGACATATAAAATACTGGTTTTTGATTGTTGATGGCTAGGCCTTTTAATTGTACATCACGTCCCATAATAGTATCACGAGCAAGTTTTAGAGCACTGGCATTAGCCATTGTGCCGCCACTGGTGATAATACCATTGGGTACTTGGGTATTTTCAGATGTATATCCCATAAAACTAGCTATCCATTGGATTACTTCTTTTTCTATCACAGTTGCCGCAGGACCAGCGCGCCAAGCCCCTGGAGTCTGGTTTAACCCTGAGGCTAATATGTCTCCAAGTAAGCTTATTGGAAGTGGTCTTGGTGAAATATATCCATAGTATCTTGGATGTAATACATTGCAGTAGCCATCAAAGATAAGTTTAGTTGCCTCTGCGAGAGCTTCTTCTTGGGAAATTCCGGTTTCTGGAATTTGTGCTGGTGAATTTAAGCGTTCTTCTATGTTAGAAGTAATTTTTAATACGTCATGTTTTTCCGGATTTAGATATGCATCTAATAATGTGTCCCCAATTTGATTCCATAACTTTTTAAATTGCTCTGGGTTAGATATTGAATCATCCATTAGCGGCCTCCAGGATTTCTAATTGAATAGAATTTTTAATGTGATTGTCTATTTCTAACGCTTTATCGGATGTTTCTGCGGTAAGTAAATAATAACAAAAATGCGGTTGGGCAGAATTTGGCATTGCAATTACAATATCTCCAGGGTTATTTAGGATTTTTACATCAAGTAACCCATGAAGATTATTGAATACTTCGGTGCCTTGAATTGTTTTAAGAACCCCAGATTGTTGGTATACAATACCTCCGTAGAGCATTGCAGAAGGTGATGGTTTTATCTCATCAAGAGGAAGACCAAGATGTATTTTTAAAAGCATTACATATAAATTAATATTGTATAAATGTTCAATGGCCATAACTGTGTAGGCACCGCCTGGTCTAAGTCCTGCCTCAAGTAATTTTGGACCATTTTTGGCATCACGAATTTCAATATGTGCTACACCTGATTTGAAGTTAAGCGCTTGCAAGGCTTTAATAGCTAAATCTCCCATTTCTTTATCTCTTTCTGTGCCAAGGGAGGTTGGGTGAATAGACATTGTTTCTGCAAAATAGGGGCCTTTTGATAAGGTTTTTTCAAATAAACCTACAACTTGATAGTCGCCATTATTACATAAAATATCTACCGATACTTCAGCACCTTCACAAAACTCTTGAGCGATAATTTTAATTGCAGAACGAGCATATGCATTGCGATTTCTATCTACTTCTAAGTTAAAATTTGTTGGCCGATTAATTAGGGAATTTAGTTCATTTAACGCACTGGTAAATTCATCATCATTTTTAACTAAGATAACACCTTGACTATTCATTGAATCTGCAAGTTTTAATACTGCCGGAAATCCAATTTCCTGTTTTACCAATTCAAGCGAATTTACAGATGAAGATATAGCGATAGTTTTGGGGGTTGGTAAGTTATTTGTGTGCCATTTTTGCCAAGCTAGGAATTTGTTTCTACTTGACTGTGCACATAATACATTACAACCAAAAACTCCAATTTTTTTTGCAATAATAGCTGTTATTTCAACGGCACCTTCATAAATAGGCAATAATGCATCTAGATGTTTGGTAGCATGATAAGTAGTAATTTGTTTATCTAAAATATCCCAATCATCTAAAGGGCATTCAATGCAAGCCTCAAGATTAGGGTGGGTGAAATTAGAAATTTGCGGGCAGAATAATACAACTTTGGCATTTAATCTAGCTAATGAATCTAGTATATAAGCGCTAGGATATGCATGAATAATTCCAACTCTAATTGTAGTTAACATCGTTTCTTCCTTAAGAGACTAGAAAAAAGAACTAGAACGAACCAGTACGAATACCAGGTTTTTCAACTAAATGGACGCTTGATTGTTCAGCTAAGAGCCTCTGCTCTGCTTCGAATGCATCGAGCATCATATTGGTTGTCCAATTTTTTCCACGTTCGGTGATAAATATTCCTTGCTGATTTGTCGCAACAAACCCTTGTTCTAGCCATTTTGTAAGCATAGGTGTTGGCAAAGTTTGTAAGGCTTCATTATATTCGTTTGCCAAATTTAAAAATTTCATCATAAATACGGCACCTCTATTGTCAGAATTGTGTAATTTATTAGATTTTTTTTCTATTGGAAATTCGCTTTTATTAATAGATTCTAAATAACGATTTACATTGCCGTAGTTCATATATGAATATCCATCAATATAGCCTCGTGCTGATGACCCAATGGCAATAGTTTCAGCGTTTGATTTCCCATATCCTCCTCCCCAAAGTAGGCGGAAATATTCAGAAATCTTTGGCGTTTTTGAGAAAACTTGATCTGCTATGTAGTGATAGCCTAGTTCACGCATACCAAAGCGCAGTTGTTCAGCAAGAGCGAAATGCATTGCTTCGGATGGTTTACTAGGAATTTCTCCATTGGCCATTAGTGCCTTAAATTTTTGTGGGAATGCATAATAATGTAGGTTGTAATAGTCGATACTATCGAAATTGTAGCTTTTTAAGCGAGCGATATCGTTTTCAAGCATCGTAATTGTTTGTCCTGGGAGGTCGTACATCATATCAACATTAATATCTGCAAAACCAACTTTTTGCGCATTGTAAGTACAGTTATCTATGTCTTCTAAAGTTGCATTTATATTAAATTGTTCACGTAGAGTTTTATCAAAGGTTTGTAACCCAAAACTTATTCTTGAAACATTGTATTCTTTTAATATTTCTAATAATGCAATATTCCCGAGAGTTTTTGGTTCGCCTTCAAAGGAGATTTCTACATCTTGGTGAAGTTTAAAATTAGTATTAATTGCATTAAAAATTCGTCTTATATCATCTATTGGGAAAATAGATGGTGAACCACCACCGAAATAGATGGATTTATATGCATATGATGCGCCACGTGGTGTAGACGCAACCATTTTAATTTCTTTGATTAATGCATCAGTATATGCTTTATATGCCGCCTCATTGTTGTCAGCCCTTACATGAAATGGGCAAAAACGGCATAAATCATGACAATACGGAATATGAATGTAAAGCAATGCTTCTGTTTGAGAATTTGCCTCTTGATTAAATACAGCTAAAAAAAAATTACGCTCCTCATTATTTATAGGTTCTTTTTTCAAAAGAGGGTAAAAATAGTATGTTACAGGATAAAGCTCATCATACATACTGGCTCTCCTTTTGTAATTCCAATATTTTTGTAAATAAATTATTAGCATTATTAAACATAACTTTTTGCAAAATTTCTTTGCTAATACCTGATTGAAGATATCCTTGTATAAGTTGAGAATAACTACCCGCAACAGGCCAATCAGAGCCAAATAAAATTTTATTAGTTATATTACTTGCGTGACAACATAAATACTTAAGATCTTCAGGGCTAACTAAGCCAGTATCTACATAAACATTAGGATATGTTGCTATTATTTCGATAGCTTCGTCATACCAGTGTGGCTTACCAGCATGAGCTAAAATAAGATTTAATTTTGGAAATGTTTTGGCAATGAAGCTAAAATCTTTCGGATTTATAAATTGCTCATTTGCATCGCGTTGGGCTGTAAGGCCTGTATGAAACATTATCGGTAAATGCCGTTCTTCACAGTATTTATATATTTCTACCATTTCTTTTTGAGAAGGGGCAAAGCTATGATCTGCAGGATAAAGTTTAAATCCACGAATTCCAAGTTCTAGGCTTTTCCAAAATTCTTCTTCAATATTATGATAATGGGGATTAATACTACCAAATGGAATAAAAAATGGATTTTTGCCCGCAAATTTACTAACCATGGCACTGTCAATTGTGTAGTTTGTTCCTGGACCACACTCTGCAAGAATTACTGCTCTTTCAACCCCATTAGAGCGCAAATATTTCTCTAAATGTGTTGGGTTAGAAAATAGAGTTGGCATATCGGCATCAGCTTCAAAGGGTTTTTTCTTTAATAGGGCCTGAATATCGTCTCTTAGTAAGTCAAACTGGCCAACATGAACGTGCATATCGAATAATTTCATAGTATTTCCTTATTTAAATTTTTCAGTTAATTATCAAGCCACTAGTTGTTTAAATTGCTCCTCCAAATAGTTAAGCAAAGGTTCAACATGTTCTGCTTCTTTCCAAACCCCAAATAAATCTTCTATTATGTGATGTTCGTTTAATAACGTACCATTTTCGTAATAACGAACTACTGGATGTAGAAATGTACTACGATTTGCTTCATTAGTGTTGGTACGGTTGATGCGACTTACACTGAAAGGTTCAATAGCTTTTTCTTTGCCAAATTCAAGAGAAATTACAAGATGTGAGCCTTTATTACAAATATGTTCAAGAGCATATGGCATAGATTCTAACTCTTTATATAACACACAGTTATTTCTTGGTTGAATAGATATAACATCCACTAAGAAACCAGGTTGTTGCCATAAAGCCGAAGCATGATTGATGCGGCTAATAATCTTATTTGTAATCTCTTGTGGTGATAAAACTAGCTCAGTATAGTGACGAGGTTTATTTTGAAAGCGTGCTAATAAAGTTTAGCATAATATTTGTATATTGTAACGAAAGCCATGTATAAATCCTGACATATACTGTTTATAATCAAGATATTGCATTATCGTGCCTGCAAAAAACAAACCTGGAACGTTAACAGATTCCCAAGATGATGTTTGTACAGGTAGTTTTTGATTTTTACATAACTGCGGTGTGCAATCGCTTGCAAATATATCGGTATCGAATTTGAATCCAGTACAAGCGATAACGTTATCATACTCTAGCACCTCGACTTCGCCTTCGGCGTGAGAGTAGGCAATTGTAACTATAAACTTATTATTTTGTTTCGTTATCGATTGAATAGCTGCATCAATAATTACGTTTTGCGATTTAAGTTGATAAGTATCCAGAATATTGTTATTTACCGCACGTAAATGACCAACATAATGAGTTTGCCAAGCCATTTTAATCGAATTTGGGCTTATTAGGTGAATTGACGCCGCAGTTCCAACTAAGTTATCCGCAGTTTCAAAAGCGGAGTTTCCTTTACCAATTATTAAAACATGTTTATTACAGAAATCCTCTGGATTTACAGACACGTCATTATAAGTGTCCACCAATTCAATACCTGGGATTTTTGGTAGGTATGGTTTATGAAACCCAGTTGCAACTATAATATTTTGTGCTTGAAAATTGTTACCTTTTTTATCTGTTAGAACAAAACTAGATTCTTTTTTAATATTGACAATTTCCGTATTAAATTGCACATTTAATTGGTTTTTTTGAGTAAAATCTCGCATATATTGTACAAGAGAATCAGCATTTGGAAAGTACTCTTTACTATAGTTTTTAAATCTTAAGCTTTCATCATCAGAGATTAGGGAATTCCAATCCCATCTTAGATTAATTTCATGGTCATCAGATCCTGTATAAACTTTATTGATAGAAATTAATTTGCGATGACGCGGAAATGTATTAAAGAAATCTCCAGCATTTTCTGCCTTTTCCAGTAAGATGTATTTACAGTTATTTTTTTGTAAATAATATGCTGTTTGCAGACCAGCCGGACCAGCACCAATTATTATATAATCCAAAATGGTATTTTGATTTTCCATTATTCTTCCTTAAATTATCTTATTTTTTGTGTCCGATTATCATGTGTTTATCTGCAGAAGAGAAAACACATTCTATGATGTCGAATCCTATTTCAGTTAACCAAGAGGTATATTCAAGCTTTGAACGATGTCTACCTTCTGTTTCCATGAGCATTGCGAGATTCATCATTGCCGTTTGCATTGGGCCTGTTTTTTCATCGTTAAATAGTTTTTCAAGAATAATTACTATGCCGCCATTAGGTAGCTGATTGAAAATTTTAGTTAGTAGTTCGGTTCCTGTTGCTGTTGACCAATCTGATAAAATATAGCCAAGAACATATATATCCGCAGCAGGAATATTATCTGTAAAGAAATTTCCAGATTTAAATACTAGGCGATCGGCTAAACCATATTGTTGGCACTTATCGTTAAAATATACTTCAACTTCTGGTAAATCAAAGATGGTCCCTGATAAGTTGGTATTAGCTAAAAGAGCTGGAATGGAAAATGACCCAGTTGCTCCGCCTAAATCGACTAAATGTTGATGCTTGTGGAGAGAGTATTGATCTAATAGGTCTTTTGCTGGTTCAATTCCTAATCCCCACATGCTATCTAGAAATGCTTGAGCGGAAATTGGATCTGCATAAATATTTTTAAATATATTTTGCGCGTTTCCACTATCTTCACCAATCAAACGGTTTATTTGGGGTTTACCATCTTGCATTGCGTGTTTAAGGTAGTTAAAAGTTTTGGATGTACTATCGCGATAATGTGGAAATCTAGTACCACAATATAAAGAACTCTCAAAAGC
>CAZADN010000068.1:0-10143 GCA_964483895.1 uncultured Legionellaceae bacterium | reverse complement strand
TAAATTCTCGCATATTTTTTGAATATTTAAACGGAGTGAACTGTTTAGGAAAATCATAAACATCAATCCCGGTACTTTTCTTGAGGTAGTTTACCAAAATAGTTGCTGGTCCTGCAAATATCGTGCTGTATAACACTTTAATTGAAAAACTAATGGCACATAATTGCAAAATATTTTTTAAAGGAATGGCGGAAAATTCCATCATTATAATTGCTACAAATGAATATAATGCCTCAGAAAAAATTGATGATCCTAAACTTCTTAACCAAAAATAGCGCCCTTTTAACAATATTTTCCATCTTGATAAAATGTATGAATTAGCTAAATTTGCAAGGATGTAAGCAATGAACCCACTAAAATTGATACGGAATAAAGAAGATCCTAAAACTTGGCTATAAGCATGTTGTTCTATAAAAAAATTAGGAGATGGCGCCCATAACATAAGTTGGCAAATTACCACAAACAGTGTTTGCGCACAAAAACCTACCAAAATAACTGCACGTGTGATTTTATAACCGTAAACTTCAGCAATAATATCATCCAAAATAAAAACAAACGGTGAAGTTAAAGTACCACCAAGAATAAAAAACGCATCTGTTCCAATATAACGATTGGTTAATACCGCATTGCATAACATTATACTCATATAAAACATACTTAACGTTATTAATACTTTGTATCCTTGTGGATTATCAATTTTTTGTTGGTAAGTTATCATTTTACTAATCTAAGATGGTTAATATTTAAAGACGGCTCTTTGCCTCTCTTTAAGTTGCTTATATATTTCAATCCGGCAAGCACACCAATTTGAAAAGCATCTGCTGCATTGAACTCGCCAATCAATTCTCTAGAAAGCGCAACATCTATAGCATCATATACAAACTGTTGTTTTGAATTACGATGTTCGATTGTTAATGCACCATTTCTATTTTGTGCCACTAAGTAATAGGTACAATACTGAGCTATCTTATAGGATTCTGTCACATGTTTTTGTTGATTATAAAAAAGTGACTTTTTATCTAAAATCTTGGAATATTCCATACCTACAAAACAACTTTGAATGGGATGTAATCCATGCAAGATATCAAAATCAAAAACAATCTCATCAAGGTTAAGGTCTAATATTATTTTGGTGAAAGCACACTGTACCTTGTAATTTTCTTGAAAATCGATAGTGTATGAATCAACAATTCTATATAAACTAAACTGATTATTATCACTATTAATTTTTTTTAACGATCTACTGAATAGATCCGAGAAAGTCTTTTTCAACGGTTCTATTAATCCGCTCATTTACACCTCCGTGTGCAAAGGCCTCATTTTCCTATTATAAAAAAGAGTTAAAAATACAACGCCCAATATTTCATGTTCATCTTTTGAAAATTTTAAAGTTTCAGACCCTGTATGAAGTGCTTGCAATTGCCACTGTGGTGGATCAATAAATAACTCACGTAAGGTCAATTCATTATTTTCACGCAACTTTATTAAAACAAGATCGCCATCCATAGCCGTTAAACTCGGATCAATAATAAAAATAGTTCCTTGTTGAAAACGCGGATACATTGAAGGACGGCTTTCAAGTGCAAAAGCTCTATTACCGATGGTTTCATTTTTTCCAATAGTTACTGGAATCCATTCTGGCCATTGAGCATAATCAATCGTATCAATTAATTTAACAGAATCCCAATCAAGCACAGGTATAAACAATGGCTTCGTCTGTGCCATTACACCTAAATGCGCAGTTTCCGTATTTGCACTAATAAGATTATCAATATTTATCTTAAAATAATCTGCAATGGCTTTAAGTGTTGATATTCTAGGGTCTGTTGTTTCTCCAGACAATAATCGTTTAATAGAAATAACTGGCACATTTAAATCTTGAGCAACTTTATTCTCAGTGGTTTTTCTTAATGCAATAAGACGCGCAAGATTTTCAGCGATGTTATTTCGCTGAGAAAGATCCAAATCCAAATGTTCACGTTCTGTTTGCACAATCGTCCTCGTTTTTAATAACTTAAACCAATAATACATTAATGTTTAAAAAAACTAAATATACAAGATTAAAATATAAATACAAACAATATTGTTGACTTATTCATACATCAATGTATATATTGGTAACTTAATTGTTTGATAAATTAAATTACTAATAATAAAAATCTAAGGAGTGGATTCATGCAACATTACCGTAAATCACAAATTTACCGCGGAATTATTCAGTATTTACTTGAGTTTACAGCTTACACTTTAAAAGACATTGCCGATCTTACTAATTCGCCGACTAGATCTATTCGTTCAATTTATTATCTTGGAAAAATACCAGATAGTTTTCAAACAGAGCTTAGTTTAATCAAACTATATCATACGATTCTTTCATTAGATTTAGATTTTTCTGGCGTAACGAGGTAAATATGAATATCTTTAATCAAGAACAGATTGCTGACTCACAATTACACATAAATAAAAATCCCCATAAAATAACACAACAAGTTCTTTTTATTGACGATCTTGAGCAAATGATTGGGCGTAGTCGAGTTACACTTCGCAGATGGTGGTTAGTTGGAAAATTTCCAAGGCCAGTAAAATTAAATCATTCTACTCTCGCCTGGCATCGTGATGCTATAGAGCAATGGATAAATCAAAGTATAAAAATTAACGAAAATTAATGACTCCTAATTATTTACTCACCTTATTATTTACTCACCTTACGCAGCACAGTATTTCTTAGCAGATTTGTGAGAAAAATTAAATTGGGAAGCGGAGTTTACTCCAGTAAATGAGCCTTCACAATTTAATTTTTCTCGCGAAAATGCAAAAAAGACGACGCTGCGTAAGGTGAGTTATTTATTTTTAGCAGGCTATAGGCCTGCTTTTTTTTATTAAATGTTATTTTAAAGTACCATGTAAAGTACCCATCAAACACAAAACACGTGATGGATAAATTTTAATTTAAAGCCTAATATTATTGATTTTTAAAGGATTTTACTGGTCGGGACGGAAAGATTTGAACTTTCGACCCCTAGCACCCCATGCTAGTGCGCTACCAGGCTGCGCTACGCCCCGAATGTTTTGGGTAATATAAACCTTACTTTTAAATTATGCAACTTGGTTTAATGCTTTTTTTAATAAATCTAATTTTAACATGGTTTCTTCAAACTCTTCTTCTGGATCAGATAAAGCAATAATCGCGCCACCTATCCCTATCGAAACCTTTTCAGGCGTTATAACAGCAGTACGTATTACTATGTTTAAATCCACACAGCCATCAGCAGAAATATAACCTATTGCGCCCGAATAAATGCCTCGAGCTTCTTTTTCTAAACCACCTATTAGTTTTATAGTCCTATTTTTAGGGGCTCCAACCATAGACCCCCCTGGGAATGCAGCTTTTATACAATCTAACGGCGATAAATCTTTACGTAACTTACCACATATTGTGCTTACTAATTGATGCACAGATGCATAACTTTCAACATCCATTAATTTATCAACACGCACACTTCCTATCTCACATACCCCGCCTAAATCATGGCGTAATAAATCAACTATCATTAAATTTTCTGATTTATATTTCTTTTCATTACGTAATTTTTCAATTAATATTTTATCTTCATCAATACTTTTACCACGCGGCAAAGTGCCTTTTATTGGCTTAGTTTGTACATTTCTGCTTTTATCTATCTCTAAAAATCTTTCCATAGATGATGAGCAAATTGCTAAACTTCGAAATTTTAAAAATGCTGAAAACGGCGCCTTACTTAATTTTCGTAAAGATAAATAATAATTAAATGGATCTACTTGTTGTTGATAAATAGCTTTATTGGTTAAGCAAATTTCGTAACTTTCACCATTTTTAATATAATCTAAACAAGTATTTATATCCTGAATATAACTACTTTTATCTTTATGCAAATAGAAATTATCTACCCCAATTTTATCATCTTTTACATAGGCAGCATATTTCATTTTTGTGTTTTTTGTAGATTCTAAAAGTTTTGTAATATACTTAAACCACAAGAGAACTTCTTGCTCTGTATCTTCATTATATAAAGCTAAAAGATATGTTGCTTTAGCAACTTTATCAAATACAATAGCCCTATCTACAAATAAAAACTGCGCATCTGGATGTTCTGCTGTTTTATTTAAACTTATATTTAATGTGTCTTTATATAGCTCATAACCAAAATAACCAACAAAACCGCACCTAAAATTAAAAGGTAAATCCGCATCAGGAATATCCATCTTTTCTAATTGAAGCTTTATAAAATCAAAGATTGTCATCGATAAATAGGTGCTATGTTCATCTTTTTTATAACTGATAATTTGACTATTAACATCATACAAAACTTTATAACTATGCGGGCCATCTAAACAAGCTACAATCGAAAATCTAGAAGCGTTGGATTGGTCATGATTACTGTCTAACCATACAAGATCTTTAACAGATTTATATAAATATTCGCAAACCTTATCGTCAGCATATAACTCATCTATTTTTTTATATTGAAAACAGTATTTTTTGGCACCCTCCTTATTATTATTCGTCTTCTCTAATTTATTATTGTTAATATAATATGTTTTTTTAGGTTTTGTAGTTTGCATAAAATTTTCTAATAATTTATACCCAAACTTTGTATTTATAGATTCCGGATGAAATTGTACGCCCCAAATTGGTTTTTGTTTATGTTTAAGCCCCATTATCAAATTATTTTCGGTATAAGCAATAACCTCTAATGATTCAGGAAGGGTTTCATTATTTACAACTAAAGAATGATATCTTATAACTTCAAATTCATTAGGAATATCTTTAAATAACACATTATTATTATGTTTAACTGTATATGCTTGCCCATGAACTGGATATGGCGCATGGATTATTTCCGCACCAAAAACACTACCTATGCCTTGATGCCCCAAGCAGACCCCCAATATAGGAACTTCTTCAGCTTTTTTTATTAATTCTCCACAAACTCCAAAATCCGCTACTAAATCTGCCCTACCAGGGCCAGGAGATATAACAATATTATCAAATTCAAAGTTTAAAATTTCATCTATTGAACACTCATCATTTTTAATAATAATTGGCTCTAATTTATTAATATGCGCGATATACTGAAATAAATTATTAGTGAATGAGTCATAATTATCCACAAGAAGGGTTCTGATTGGCGTGTTCATAGCAATTCTCTTAATCTAAGTCTAGAAAATATTAACATTTGTCATTTCTTAAAAAAATTGTAAAAAGATTTTATCAAACAGTCAAGAAGAGTCCAAAATATAACTCTCAATATGTATAGTATCATTGAAATTATATAAATAGCGCTCTATAATGCCGAAAAGATTGATATCTATTAAACTCATCTTAGCCATCAATCTACTCTTAATCGTTATTTATTAGAATGAATCATATAATTAAAGAACTTATCTCAACTAAAGATATACATAATCTATTGCCACTTGCTAAAGAATATCAGCAACAGATTTTAAACCATCGTCAAGAAATTAAAAATATCTTAAGTGGCGTGGATAATAGATTGATATTAATAATTGGACCATGCTCAGCATGGCCTAATGTTGCAGTCTTGGATTATGCAAAACGCTTGGCTTCTCTATCCCATCAAGTTGCAAACAAAATTAAAATAGTTATGCGAGTGTATCCTCATAAGCCACGCACAACTATTGGATGGTATGGGGCTATAATGCAGCCTGACCCTTATAAAGACATTGATATTAATGAAGGATTAAAATACTCTCGTGAGATGATGCTTGAGGTAGTAAAATTAGGATTACCAATAGCTTCAGAAATTTTAAACATAAACTTACATAATTACTTTATTGATTTACTATCATGGGTTGCAATAGGCGCTCGTAGTAGCGAAAATCAAGAACATAGGTTGTTCGCATCTTATCTAGACATACCGACAGGACTTAAAAACCCAACTCATGGATCACTTGAAATCGCAATTAATAGCATTGTAACCGCGCAACATAAACACCATATTATCCTTGATAATTACCAAATTAACACCAAAGGTAATGAATTTGCGCACTTAGTTTTACGCGGTGGCAACAAGCAACCAAACTTTTCCAACGCCAATCTAGCTTTAGTTCATAAGCTCTTTTTGCAAGATAAATTACTAAATCCTGCAGTAATTATTGATGTTAATCATGATAATTCTATGCACAATGACATGCAGAATTATACTTTTCAAGCGCAAAATGTGTTTACAATTTTAAAAAATATCGAAAACAATCCGGAAATTAAAAAACTTGTTAAAGGCTTTATGGTTGAAAGTTTTATTGAGGATGGTAATCAAGAAATTAATACTAAAGAGAATATTAAACTTAATGGCTTATCTATAACCGATCCTTGTATTGGCTGGGAGAAGACAGAGATGCTTATAATGGATCTGTTGAAAATATAACAAGGATAAATAGATGCTTAATTCTTTAATATTCGTCTAGATTATCATATTTTTGATTATTTTATGTCGTATTTACTATCGGACTTTATTTTATTTGAACTTCCATTTGTCTTATAAATCGGTTGCCCGTTCCATTACTCCCCATACCCTATTTCCAAGAAGACAATTTATCAGGTATTCTTAAAAGATAGTACGATACAAAGGAAAAACCAATGAAACTATCTACATTTATATTGGACAATATAGAACCAATTATTCAGGAGTGGGAGAATTTTGCTAAAACTATTTTTCCAGAAAACCAAACCATAAGTATTAAAGAACTGCGCGACCATTCAAAACAAATTTTGCTTGGCATTGTGGAAGATCTTAATAAACCACAGTCAAAATCGGAACAAGAGCAAAAATCCAAAGGACATTCCATAAAAAATAATAAAGAAGTTACTCCAGCAAAGGAACATGGTGTTGCGCGCTTGAAAGAAGGTTATAGCATTAATAATTTAATATCAGAATACCGAGCTCTACGCGCAAGTGTGATTAAATTATCTAATGCTTCAGGTAGGACAATACCATTGTCAGATCCTTATGATATGGTTCGTTTTAATGAAGCAATTGATGAGGCATTATCTGAGTCGGTATCTGAATACACGGCGATAAAAGAGAAACAACTACATTACTTTAATAAAATGATATCAGGTAGCATTGATCTCCATTATACCTTGGATCTAGAAGGAAATATTATATATATGAACTCAGCAATGCAAGCCTTATACTCAAAACAACTCCATGAGATATTGGGTAAGAGTCTCTATAATTACGAAATGCCCAAAGCTTCTGATGTGCTAGAGCATATCCAATATATCATTGCAACAAGCAGGAGCCGAGAAGGAGAGCTATTTTATAAAGATGATTTAGGAAACGATCATTTTTACAAATATAAGCTTGAACCGGTTTTCGATCAAAATGGAAAAATAGAAGCTATTGCTGGGGTTTCGCATGAGATTACAGAACAAAAACTGGCGGAAAAACAAATTTGGCACCATGCAAACTATGATTTATTAACTGGATTAGCAAATCGACTTATGTTTAATTATAAACTAGAACAGGCGATTAAAAATTCAAAACGTTCAGGCGAACCTATGGCGCTACTATTCATTGACTTGGATAACTTTAAAGAAATAAATGATAAATTAGGACATGCGGAAGGAGATCTCCTGCTTAAACAAGTTGCTGAGAAAATTAATATCTGTCTTCGTGAAACTGATACTGCTTCACGTATAGGCGGGGATGAATTTACTGTTATTTTGAACAATATTCAAGATGCTGAGCAAGCCAAAATTTTAGCAGAGAAACTACTATCTAATTTAAGAAAACCCTTTCAGCTCAATAAAGGGATTGTTCATATAACAGCTAGTATAGGCATTACCATAAGTCCTCAAGATGGTCTCATGCTAGATGCCTTGGTAAAAAACGCAGATCAAGCAATGTATGCTGCAAAACAATCAGGACGAGATTGCTGCAAATTTTGGAACTTGCAGTAGTTCAAACTTGACCTGACAGACATTCTAAAAAATCGGAAACTATCAGGTCAAAATTGAACTACTACAATTCATCATCCTTTAACGACATCAAGCTTGCATTTCCACCTGCGGCAGTTGTATCTTTTGTAAATGTTCTTTCAACACACAATCTATATAAATAATGTGGTCCACCTGCTTTAGGGCCAGTTCCGGATAATCCTTCACCACCAAATGGTTGTAGCCCAACAACAGCGCCAGTCATATTACGATTTACATAACAATTACCTACTTTAATCCTTTCGCGAATATACTGCACAGTATTATCTACGCGACTATGAATACCTAAAGTTAATCCATATCCAGTTTGATTAATTTGCTCAATTACATCGTCAAGATTATTACGCTTAAATTTTATTACATGTAAAACTGGACCGAAAACTTCCTTTTCCAAAGCGCTAACATGGTCAATTGCAATCGCAGTAGGAGGCATGAAAAAGCCGCTGGCACAATAATCACTAAGCGAACATTGATAAATAATCTCATATTTCTTTTGCATTTCAGCCACATGATTTTTTAAACTTTCAAGAGATGCTTCATCTATCACCGGTCCAACATCTGTTGTTAACATCCTTGGATCACCAATAATTAACTCAGCCATAGCACCTTTTAGCAGTTCAATAGCTCTTTCATAGACTTCTTCTTGTACATATAAAACTCTAAGTGCTGAACAGCGTTGCCCTGCGCTACCAAACGCTGAAGTCATAACATCAACTATTACCTGCTCAAGTAATGCTGAAGAATCAACAATCATCGCATTTTGGCCACCAGTTTCTGCGATTAAAGGAATAATTTCATCCCCTCTATCAACTAATGTACGATTAATCATATTTGCAGTTGCAGTTGAGCCCGTAAAGACTACCGCTTTTATTCTTTTATCAGCAACAAGTTTTTTACCAACTAATGAACCTTTACCAGGCACAAACTGGATAACACCCTCTGGAATACCAGCTTCTAACATTAATTTAACAGCATAGTAACCTATTAATATTGTTTGATCAGAAGGTTTGGCGATAACGCAGTTTCCAGTAACTAAAGCTGCTACTATTTGTCCTGTAAAAATCGCTAATGGAAAATTCCATGGACTTATACATAATACTAAGCCACGTGGACAAAGACTTAATTCATTAATTTCACCAGTGTATCCACGAAATATTTGTGGCTCAGACAACTCTTTTCGGGCACACGCCGCATAATATCGACAAAAATCTGCAGCTTCACGTACTTCAGCAATACCATCATTCCAAGTTTTACCTGCTTCAAGGCAAGCCATTGCTAATAATGTATCGATATTTTTCTCAAGCAAATCTGCATATCGCTCTAAACATTGCGCTCGTTCTTCGACAGAGGTTTTACTCCAGCTAGCAAAAGCTTTTTCACCTGCTTTTAAAGCCTCTTCCATATTTTCTTCATTAGCTTTAATTACTTGTCCAACATTTTGTTTACAATCTTGTGGGGAAAGCACGGTTTTAGATGGCTCGCCAGCAATTTTTGTAAATCCTATTATAGGTTTCGCATCCCACATATATGGTTCCTTTTCTGCATAATATCGTTGCATATTTGCAACTGTTAAACGATTTGTTAAATCTATTCCCATTGAATTTTTACGTTCTGGCGCAAAAATATTGATTGGCAATGGAATGTTTTTATTGATTTTAGGTAATAATTCTTGCGACTTAACGACGGGGTCAACTACCAACTCTGAAATTGGCACTTCTTCATCGGTTATCCGATTTACAAATGATGAGTTCGCGCCATTTTCCAATAAGCGCCGCACTAAATATGGTAACAAATCTTCATGCGTACCAACTGGAGCATATACTCTACATGGAATATTATATTTATCTTTAGGAACAATTTGCTCATACAAATCAGTTCCCATACCATGCAAACATTGAAACTCAAAATCTTTATAATTACCAACTATATTAAGAATCATCGCAACAGAATACGCATTATGCGTTGCAAACTGTGGATAAATTGCATCTGTCATAGTCAAAATCTTACGTGCACAAGCTTGAAATGAAACATCTGTAAAAGGTTTTCTAGTAAATACAGCGTAATCAGCAAAACCTTGCATTTGGGTTTTTTTAATTTCACTATCCCAATAAGAGCCCTTTATCAAACGCACAATCATGCGTTTA
>CAZADN010000067.1:0-10199 GCA_964483895.1 uncultured Legionellaceae bacterium | reverse complement strand
AGTTTTAGTGCCTTTTAGAAATAAACCAAGGATTGGGGTTGTTATTGATATAGTTCCAAAATGTGATTTAGATTTTAAATTAAAAGCTATTGAGAAGTTAATTGATAATGATCCATTACTAAGCTCTAAAGAATTAGATTTATTTAAATGGGTTTCGGAATATTATAAAGCCCCATTGCCTCTTGTTTTAAAACTTGCAATTCCTAAAAAATATCGTCAAGGTAAAGAACGATGTTTACCTGCTATTTCTGAAATTCATGCTAAACAAATTACTAAACCTTTAATTTTAAATGCTGAACAACAACTTGCGGTTGATACTATATGTAAATCACTAAATACCTATCGTTGTTTTTTGTTAAAAGGTGTAACTGGTAGTGGTAAAACAGAAGTATATTTACAAATTATTAGTCAAGTATTACAACAAGATAAGCAAGTTTTGATTTTAGTTCCAGAAATTGGCTTAACACCGCAGTTATTAAATAGATTTAGTTCACGGTTTAATACAGAAATTTTAGCGATTCATTCAGCTTTAAATGATACCGAGCGTCAACGCGCATGGGAGCTTGCTAAAGATAATAAAGCCAAACTAATAATAGGTACTAGATCTGCGATTTTTACACCTTTGCCGACTCTTGGGTTAATTGTAATTGATGAAGAGCATGATTTATCTTTAAAGCAAATGGAGGGCGTGCGTTATTTTGCAAGAGATACCGCTATTATAAGAGCATTAAATGCTAATATCCCAATAATTTTAGGCTCAGCTACTCCAAGTCTTGAGAGTTTGTATAATTGTTACCAAAATAAATATACTTTGCTTGAGTTGCCGAATAAAGCTTTATCGAATACTCCTTTGCATTATCAAATTTTGGATACTCGTAATCAAAAATTACAAAATGGTTTTGCAGCAGAAGCTATTTCGCAAATTGCAAAGCATTTGGAAATGGGTAATCAAATTTTAGTGTTTATTAATAGACGTGGTTTTGCACCAATTTTATTATGTAATGACTGTGGAGCAATTGCAGATTGTGTAAATTGCGATACGCATTTAAGTTATCATCGCGCAGATAACAAACTAATATGCCATCATTGTGGTTATATTATAGATAAAAAAAATAATTGCACATCTTGTGGTGGTAAAAACCTTATTGCAGTTGGAGTTGGTACACAAAGAGCTTTTGAGTATTTAAGTCAGGTTTTTCCAACAAATTCAATTGTTAGAATTGATAAAGATGAAGTTAGTAAAAAAAATTCTTTAGAAAAAAAATTAGATTTAATTAATTCTGGCGAAGCGCAGATAATTGTTGGTACGCAAATGCTTGCGAAAGGACATCATTTTCCTAAATTAAGTTTAGTAGTAGTTTTAGATGTTGATAATGGTTTTTATACTCAAGACTTTAGAAACCTTGAAAGGTTAGGGCAGCTTTTAATTCAAGTATCAGGGCGTGCTGGTAGGGAAAAAGAGGCTGGTCAGGTAATAATTCAAACCTCATTACCTAATGATCCATTGTTAAATATTTTAATTCAAGAAGGGTATGATGCATTTGTTAATTTATTATTAGAAGCAAGAGCCAAAGCATCTTTACCACCATATGCTTATTTAGCTATATTTCGTGCAGAAAGTAACGATGAGAAGAAGCTTTTAAAGTTTATGTATATGTTAAAAGATGAGTTAAAATTTGATAAAGTTAAAATTTTAGGCCCAGCCCCAGCTCCAATTTTTAAAAGAAATAAACAATATCGTATGCAATTAATGCTAAAGTCTAATTCAAGAAAGGAGTTACATAATGTGCTTAACTTTATTAAAGAATGGTTACAAATAAATAAAACACCTTATGGGATTAGTTGTAGTATTGATGTGGATCCATTAGAAGTAGCCTAATAAAAAAGGCTTGGGATTCCCAAGCCTTAGTAAACCGTCCCAATCAGGAAGTGGCAAAACCTGATATGGATAAATTAACTTTAGCAGTAGTTAAAATAATTATCTACAAATTTCCAAACAAAATTTATCAAAATTTCAAATAATGATTTACATCATTCCAAAAAATGTGATTATAAATCTGTATGGTTTGGAAAATCGCATTTATTATGCCTCTTACAGCTTTAATTGTTACAACCTAGAATTATTCTGATAACGCGGTTGTTTACGTATAAAGTTGTAATAGCGTAGTAAATTTACAACTCTGTATACACCAGGGCTTTCTTGAGCAAAGCTTAAAACTTTTTCCGCTTGTTCTTTGTGTACATCTCCTAGTAAATAAACTATTTGTCTTGATGTGACAACTTTAAAATCGTGTGGATCTATATCTGAATCAGCAAGAATTTTGCCGCGAATATTGCCAGTTATCCAGCTATCGTACAATGAATCACCTTTATTTAATGAGATTGCGACTTGATTGAAAATTCTTCTGCTGCCTGCTATAGATTTTACGCGTGTTGAGGCCTCATGACGTAAGTTTTTAGATGGTAAAGAGCCTGTCATTAGTACATCACGATTAAATACGGCAACCTCTAAAGCACATTCATCACATTTTAAAAGCTTATCTTTATATAACTCTTTATTTATTTTGCCTGCTAATTGGTAGTCGTTAAGTTTAATATAGATATTATGTCTATCATAAATTAAACTTGCGCCGGTTATTGCATTTGTCCAACATCCGGCAAGTAAAAAATTGGATAAAATTATTAGAATAGACATCTTTCCAAACCCTACTGCAGAGGCAAATTGCTTCGTCGATTCGGTGCTCGAATCCTCATATACTTGCGTGTATACTCCGGTTCTGCGCTCCGAGCCTCCTTGCAATTTGCTCTCTGCAGCGGGTTTGGAAAGATGTCTAATAAATCTAACGAATATATTGGAATATTTTAACAACTTTATAAACTCCTTTTACCTGACTGGCAACAGAGGCAGCTAAGTTGGATTGCTCAGGAGTAACAATTCCTAATAAATAAACAACATTATTTTCGGTAATTACTCTGATAGAACCAGACTCTAGATCTTTTCTGGCAAGCATTCTGCTTTTTACTTCACTTGTTATCCAAGTATCCTTACTTTGTTGTGCTATTGAAATTTTTGGTCCTACTGTAATTTGATTATAAACGCGGCGAACATTAGGAGTTCTTCTTGCAATTTTATCTGCAGAGTATTTTATTGATTCGACTGGAACTTGCCCTAAAAGTAGTACGACTTTGCTAAAACTTGTAATAACTATGCGTGCATCATCGAAGGTAGGGTCTTTGGCTATTTCGGTATTAATGACATAAAATATTCTACTGTCTTTTTCTATCATTTGTAGAGAGCGTTTATCATAAACTATTAACCCACCGGCAGCACCAACTACTACTAAAGCCGCACAGCTTATTAACATACTTGTAAGTAGAATTAATACAAAATTTCTAATTTTCATTTTTCCCTCAATAAAAAATATTCCTATACATCTGTCATTTTAGATTTCGCGAAGATGACAAAAAATGTATTTATACCTCATGCCCAAACAAAGATCTATCTATCAAATTACAAAAACAATGTAAGATGAATAAATGTAATTCGCGTATCTTAGCAGAGTTTTCGGTATTAATTCTAATTTCTATATCTTCAGGACCAAGATGATTAGCTATTAAGCCTCCGTCCTTACCGTTTAAACTTATTATATCCATATCATTGTCATGAGCTGCATTAATTGCTTCTAGTAGAGAGTTTGAGTTACCTGTGGTTGATAAAGCTAATAATACATCATTTTCATTACCAAGAGCTTGGATTTGTCTTGCAAATATTTGTGAAAGAGAATCTTCGTTTGCCATGGAGGTTATAAATCCACAGTCAGTTGTTAAGTTAATAATTGGTAGTGGTGGACGTTCAACATCATAAAAATTTAGTAAGGCATTGGAGAAATGAATACTATTTGCAGCCGATCCACCGTTGCCGCAAATGAAAATTTTGCCATCATTAAGTAAACAATCGACCAAGCGTTGAGCAGCTTTAGCTATATCAGCTGATATAGTATCCACCATTGATATTCTAAGCTCTATGTCTACTCCAAATAAACTTCTAACTTTTTCTTCTAAATTTATCATTCAATTTCCTACATAAAAGCATTTTTTAGCCAATTAATTTCTGGTGGATTACCTTGAATGGTTATTACATCAAAACGTACAGGATAATCATCATAGCAGTTATTTTGCAATAAATATAAAGAAGCAGTTTTTTTTATTTTGGTTTGTTTACTTTTAGTTATACTTGCTATTGCTCCACCAAAATCATTAGATTTACGCATTTTAACTTCGATAAAAACTAAATATATACCGTCACGCATTATTAAATCAATTTCACCTAATTTACAGCGATAATTATTTGCTTTTAGGGATAATCCATGCTTTTTTAAAAAATTAAGGGCGATACTTTCCGCTTTATAGCCTTCTTGTAATGACATAATTAAGATATTTTAGGACTTACGTAAAATAATACAGCATCTTTCGCCAACAATTTCAGGTACTTGGTAAGTATGAATTTGGTAGGGGGTTGTAGTTACAGAAAGCTCTGCATCAGGTTTACGACCTTTCATAGCAAGCCAAATGCCATCTGTAGCAAGTAGATGCTGACTCCATTCTTGCATGTTCTTTATATTGCTAAATGCTCGAGATACTACTGTATCAAAATTTATATCTGGATGATAGTCTTCAACTCGAGATTGGACAACATTAATATTATCTAATTTTAAAACACGTTTTACTTCTTGTAGAAATCTAATTTTTTTACCATTACTATCGAGTAATGTCACAGATAATTCTGGTTTTGCTATGGCAATAACTATGCCTGGTAAACCTGCGCCAGTACCTATATCGATGATTTTTTGACCTTGAATATAAGGTAATATTGCTAAACTATCTAATATGTGTAGTTTAAACATAGATTCTTTATCATTAATTGCAGTTAAGTTATAAGCCTTATTCCATTTTTGTAATAACTCTAGATAAGTTTCTATATTTTCTGTAAAGAAACTCATATGCCGTCCTTATGTTTTTTTATCTTTATTAATAACAAAGATATTGCTGCAGGAGTGATACCAGAAATTCTGTTAGCTTGTGCAATATTTTGGGGGCGGATTTTTTCAAGTTTTTGGATAACTTCTGCGGATAAGCCAGAAATATTGTAATCAAAATTTACTGGAATTTTGATATTTTCATTTTTGCGAATTTTTTCGATATCTTGCATTTGTCTATCAATATATCCAGCATACTTAGTTTGTACTTCAGCTTGAAACGCTACTTCAAGACTTACTTTAGGTAATTGTAAATCGCTAATTGCTTGGATATCTTGATATTGAATAGATGGACGTTTTAGTAATTCATATGCTGAATAATCATATTGCAAAGGTCTATCTAATTTATCATTTAAATGTTCATTGTGTATGGGTTTTACTGAGGTTTCTTTAAGTTTTTTAACTAATGATTCAACTTCTTCTTTTTTATGCATGAATTTAGCATAACGCTCAGCACTTACAACACCTAATTCGTATCCTTTTGCGGTTAAACGTATATCAGCATTATCTTCACGTAAAAATAAGCGGTATTCAGCTCTTGAGGTAAACATACGATATGGTTCGCTGGTCCCACGTGTAATTAAATCATCAATTAAGACGCCAATGTACGCTTCATCACGACGCGGACTCCATAGAGGTTTATTTTGAATAAGTAAAGCTGCATTTATTCCGGCAATTATACCTTGCGAGGCTGCTTCTTCATAACCAGTTGTGCCGTTTATTTGCCCTGCAAAAAACAAATTTGGAATGGGTTTGGTTTGTAGAAAAGGAGTTAAACCACGAGGGTCAAAATAATCGTATTCTATGGCATAACCAGCTCTGGTTATATGTGCATTTTCAAAGCCAATTAAAGTTTTAACAAATTGTATTTGAACATCAAAAGGTAAGCCAGTTGAAATGCCATTTGGGTAAATTTCAGTACTTGTTAATCCTTCTGGTTCAACAAATATTTGATGTGATTCTTTATCGGCAAAACGCACTATTTTATCTTCAATTGATGGGCAATAACGCGGACCAACTCCTTCAATTGTTCCAGCATACATAGGGGAGTAGTTGATGTTTTCCCTAATTATTGCATGCGTTTTTTCTGTTGTATGTGTGATATAGCAAGGAATTTGTTGGGGGTGCGCGGTTGCATCAAGCATGTAAGAAAAATGTGGTAAAGGAGTATCGCCTGGTTGAATAGTCATTTTTGAGTAATCTAGAGAATTACCGTCAATGCGTGGTGGCGTTCCGGTTTTAAGTCTACCAACAGGTAAATTTAAGTTTCTAAGTTTTAAAGCCAAAGCAGTGGCAGGTGGGTCGCCGGCACGACCGCCATCAGATTGACGTAAACCAATGTGAATTTTACCGGCTAAAAATGTACCTACGGTTAAAATTACTGTGCGTGCTTGGAGTTTTAAGCCTAATTGGGTAACAACCCCTGTTACTTTATCCCCATCTATAATTAAATCTTCAACTGGTTGTTGGAATAAAGTTAAATTTTCTTGTGATTGCAAGATTTTTCGAATGGCTTTTCTATATAGAACTCTATCTGCTTGCGCTCTAGTTGCTCTAACCGCTGGACCTTTGGAAGAGTTGAGAATTCGAAATTGAATACCAGCCTCATCCGCAGCTTTAGCCATGGCTCCGTCTAAAGCATCTATTTCTTTAACTAAATGGCCTTTGCCAATGCCACCAATAGCTGGATTACAAGACATTTGGCCAAGTAAATCTAAATTATGTGTTAATAATAGTGTATTTGCCCCCATACGAGCAGCGGCAAGTGCTGCTTCAGTTCCGGAATGGCCTCCTCCGACTACAATTACGTCATAATAAGCATCTATGTTCATAAAAAATGGTTAATCAACAGCTAAAAAATTTTAATAATTGTACACTATTTTTGTATAATCACCAATTGCTTTATGCGATTATCCGCTTTCTAGCGGTCGCAGCTCAGATTCAACGCAGAATATCGGATCTTAGCCGTGAGGAAGCGGAAAATTAATTGTTTATTTTTTTTAAAAATTTTAGCATAATTATTTTCTTTTTATGTTGGATAATAATCATGGGTTTAAATAGAGTAAGTTTTGGGAAAAAAGCTCCTGCTGAGGTTAATGTCGTTATTGAAATTCCAATGAATGCGCCTCCGGTTAAATATGAAGTGGATAAAGAAACAGGGGTTTTGTTTGTTGATAGATTTTTATCAACCTCTATGCTTTACCCAACAAATTATGGATATATACCTGAGACTTTATCTGATGATGGTGACCCAGTAGATGTGTTAGTTATTACTCCTCATCCTGTAACTTGCGGCGCGGTAATTCGTTCACGAGTTTTAGGTATGTTAAATATGACTGATGAATCTGGTGAAGATGCTAAATTAATTGCGGTACCAGTAAATAAGTTATCAGGTTTATACGAAAACACTGAAACATATACAGATTTACCTAAATCATTATTGCAAACGATAGAACATTTTTTTACACACTATAAAGATTTAGAAGCTGGTAAATGGGTTAAAGTAAATGGTTGGAGCGGGGTTGATGCTGCTCATAAAGAAATTTTAGATAGTATCGAGCGTTATAAAGAGTAAGGTTACGAGACTTATTGAAAAAATTGTGATATAGTGCTGCATATTTTTTAGGATATAGTGGATAAACATTATGTATCAATTAATTTTGGTTTTTCACGTTTTGGTAGCGATTAGCATTATTGGCCTTGTTTTGTTACAGCATGGTAAAGGTGCTGATATTGGTGCTGGATTTGGTTCTGGAGCCTCGAATACGGTTTTTGGGAGCCAAGGAAGCGGTGGTTTTTTATTTAAACTGACCGGAGGTTTGGTTATTATATTTTTTGTAACTAGTTTGCTATTGTCTTCGTTAGTTGGCGGACAATATAAGAAAAATATAAATGCTATACCGAATAATCCAGTATCGCAGCAATCAGAATTGCCTATACCTAAAGATAATTAAAATATTTTATAAATGATGCATGCCGAAGTGGTGGAATTGGTAGACACGCCGTCTTGAGGGGGCGGTGGCTAACGCTGTGCCGGTTCGAGTCCGGCCTTCGGTACCATTTTTATGCAGCAGGTTGTAGCGGTTGCGCCTTGTTTTTGTTAATGAATTTTTTAATTCTTTGATTAAATATATTTAGACTTAAGCCAAATAGTATCAAGATAGTTGCTGTTAATTTGTTAGTGGTTAATTTTTCATTTAAAACTAACATTGAGGTAAAGATTCCAAAAATTGGGACTAATAAAGTAAATGGAATTACGGTTGATACTGGATAATGACTTAACAATTTGTTCCAAAGAGCATAACCTACGCCAGTTGAAATGTAGGTTGTATATGCAACGGATATAACTGAAACCCAACTTGCATTTGTAAGGCTTGACCAGATTAAGGTTGGCCCTTCAAAAATTAAAGATAATAGCATTAGTGGTGGAGTTGCTAATAAACACCCCCAAACTACTAAGCTTAAAGGGTTCTCTTTGTGCATTTTTTTGGAATATATATTACCGAGAGCCCATGCTGTTGCTGCGGCTATTTCTACTAATAAGCCAATTATAGTGGTTGGTTGATTTAAATCCATCCAAATAAAAATTATCCCAATAAATGCTATGATTCCACCGTAAATTTGGATTCTACTGGGCTTTTCTTGAAAAATTAACGCAGCTATAAATAAGCTTATGAATATTTGTATTTGGAATACTAAAGATGCAGCACCTGCTGGCATGCCAAGATATAACGCTAAAAATAGCAATGAAAACTGAATGACAAAGGTTAATGTACTATAAATTATTAGGGTCTTAAAAGGAACATTGGGTTTTTTAAGGAAAAATACTAGAGGGATACTAACAAACAAAAATCGCAGTCCGCATAAAAGTAAGGGCGGTAGTTCGTTTAGTCCAAATTTTACAAAAACAAAATTAATTCCCCATGAGGCAGCGATTAAAATTCCAAGGAATATATGGAACATTGTCATGATATTTCTCTAATTTAGTTGTTACCCAACGTTGAGTGTTTGTATTGAAAACAATGCTAGGTCAATAATTTTTTTTGATTGCTCATTATCTGTATTAATTTGGCTAACATTATTAGTTAATTCCAGTAAAAACTTAGGTAACATCTCTTTTTGCGTATTCTTACTAGTGTATAGATTGTTAGCATGGGTAAAAATATAATGCAATAGATCTTTGCTTATCGTAATTTTATTTTCATTATCATCAAGCGTTGCCGTATGACAATCGCCAAATAGTAGCCAACCCGGGGAAACTTTAAGTTCATTTGCAATCTCGGCAAGTTTATTTGGTTCGGGGATTGCTTCGCCACGTAAATACCGTCGACATATTTGCGGTGAGTACCCTGTCATCTTTGCAAATTTATTTATATTAACACCATAAGGTGAACGATTTGAGCCATATTCGCTTTTAATTAAACTAGCTCTTAATCTATCTGCAAATTGATGGGTTAATTTACTTTTTTCCATTGCGGCTTTAAAGGTGAAACTATAATTGCAATAATTTTATCAAAAGCGATGAAATGTTACAAGAAATAGCAATATATAAGCAGATTAATTTTTTATAGCGCTTAATTGGAAATAAATAGTTGCAAATCGAAATTAATAGTTGACCTTGATTGGCATTATTAATACAATATCTTTGAAAGAAAAATTGTTTATATGCTTTTATGGTGAAGTTAATAAGCATGGGTAAGCTGCTATTAAACATAAATCCAAGTAGTGTGTTTATTAGGTTTTGCAAATTATAAGTTATATACAAGATTTTCTTTTAGTCCAACTAACGGAATGGTTGAAAGATACATTGTTTCAGCTATTACAGAAGGGTAAACAGTGGTTTTAAGCATAGCTGTCGAGCCTCGCACTGTAAATTTGGCCAGGATTTATAGTAATCCTGGCCTATTTTGCAAATCAACTTTGTCCATACGGTTTAGGTCTAGGATTAAATGTGGGTAGGCTTTCCTCTTGAGTGTCTATTGGTCCTTGGTTGTTTGGATTATTATTTGGACCTTTATTTTGAATTCCATATAAGCGTCTTTCATCTTCAGTATCAACAGGGCCAACATTTTTACTGCGGCGTAGTTGTTCGCCTTTAGTATCTTGTGGTCCAAGATTTTGATTGTGATATTGTATCTCATCGCTAGAACTAATATCTCCAGA
>CAZADN010000066.1:0-10228 GCA_964483895.1 uncultured Legionellaceae bacterium | reverse complement strand
AATGAATTAAAATTTATCCATGTGCGTTTATTTTTGATATTTATACGCCCTGCATAATGCCACAATAAAACGCAGAGATCAGAGTTTTTCGTAAGTCCTAATAATTTCACTTCTTTTTATCTTGCATTTCTCTTAGATAATTTGATGCTACTCTATAACATTCTGCAAGATTGTGCTCTATTTCTGGATGCATATTTTGCTCTTGCGCGTCCATCTCATTTTGACAATCTAATAATAGTTCTTTTAATAATTTAATTTTAACAGCTTTCGTAGCGTTCATATCCTGAATATTATAAGCTCTTTTTTTCATGTCCATAGCAATAAAAAATATATTGGCTGAATGTTAAGTGTAGTAAATTAAACACATAAACACCAGCTAAGTACTAATAATCATCTAAGGTGTGATTTTTAATCAAAACAGATTTAATAAAAATATCTAAATCCTAAAAAAATTAATATCATTACTCCTAAAAATAACTCTACAAAAACACCTATTTTATATCGTTCTTCTCGGTATGGATCAGCGATAAAATCTAAAAACACAACTATGTCCTCAATATCTTTGGAATAATTTTCTGTATCTTGTAGCGAATATAAAACATTGGGCATTTGCACATTTGGTATTAATGTATTATTACACCTAAATGGACGCTTAGAATCATAATAAAAACCATGCAAATAATCTACAACCCACTTTTTACCTCTAAATTTGGCAACCAAAGTTAAATTTGGTGGGACTATTCCAAACCAATTTTTTGCGTCTTTTTGTCGCATGCTGACAATAGGGTATTTTGTATAATTTAAACTATGACAGCCACTACAATAATTTAAAAATAGTTGCTCGCCATGTTTAATAGCAGATTGCTGAGCATGGCTAGTACCGATAAATATCGCTAGAATAAAAAGCATCACTGTTTGAGATTTTAATTTTTTCAATTGCACACACACAAATAGACTACCCTTCACACCACTGCCATTAAGTTAAGGGATTTATATCTGCCCGAACGGTTTCATTTAGATTTGAACAAAAAATCCTTAACTTAATGGCAGTGCCCCTTCACCCTGGCTACATTTTTCAAATTTAGTATAAAATGGCATCAGCAAAATACTAGCAAAGTATACAATAAGACAAATTTTAGCGCTCAGCATCTTAAGTGCAGTTAATTCATTAGCACTAAAATATCCTATCAAAACAAAACTACTAATAAAACATAACATCCCAATCTTTGAATAAATACCTTTATGACGCATAGTTCTAACAGGACTTTTATCCAACCAAGGCAATAAAAATAAGACAAAAATTGCGCTTAACATCAGAATTACACCCATAGTTTTATTAGGAATAACTTTTAAAATTCCATAATAAGGCATTAAATACCAAAGAGGTTTAATATCATCAGGAGATTGCATATTATTCGCGATATTATAATTATTAACCTCCAGAAAGTAACCACCCATATCTGGGGCAAAAAAAACAATAAAGAAAAAAACCATGCAAAAAATCAACATAGCTAATATATCCTTAAACATATAAAGAGGATAAAACGGAACTGTGTTTTGCTCACGTTCACTAGCACCCTGCAAAAAACTCACTCCTTCAGGATTGTTTGAACCGACATGGTGCAAAGCTTTAATATGTAAGAACACCAATATAGAAATCAAAAATGGCAATCCAATAATATGTAAAGCATAACCACGCAAGAGAGTCACTCCACTTACCATAAAGTCGCCCCGCGCCCACATAACTAATTTTTCCCCGAAATATGGCACAACACTAAATAAAGAAGTAATAACCTGCATCGACCAATATGACATTTGCCCCCAAGGTAATAGATACCCAAAACTAGACTCAGCCATTACTACCAAAAACAACAACATTCCAAGCAACCATACTAGCTCCCGTGGCTTTTGGTAAGAACCATACAAAAGACTTCGAAAAATATGCAAATATAAAACTATATACAAAGCCGAAGCGCCAGTTGTATGCATATACCGCAAAACCCAACCATAATTCACATCTCGCATAATTAATTGAATAGATGCAAATGCTTGCTCTGGCGTTGGAATATAAAACATACTTAACCAAATTCCAGTTAATAACTGATTAGCTAAAACTAAAACAGCTAAAGCGCCAAAACAATACATATAATTTAAGTTTTTGGGGACAAAATAATATTTACCAATATATTTTTGCCAAGGAAATCTAGCGCTTAACCAATTAACGAGCTTATCCATGCTCTTCTCCAATAACCAAAATATTGTCATTTAAAAAATAATAAGGTGGAACTTCTAAATTAATAGGCGCGGGCATCTTCTTATAAACTCGCCCCGATAAATCAAAGCGTGACCCATGACATGGACAATAAAAACCAGGAGGCTTATCAGGTTTATTAGCATTTTCAAATTTTGGAGAGCAACCTAAATGCGTACATAAACCAACCAATACAAGATATTTGGGATTACTAGATCGATAAATATTTTTTGCAAATTCAGGTTGCTGATTTGTTAGAGAATCAGGATCGCGTAAACTAGGATTATATGCTTCAATTAATTTTAATTGTTGCGGTGTGCGATGGATAATCCAAATAGGCTTTCCTCGCCAAATTACAGTCATTTGTGTGCCAGGCTGAATATTACTTACATCAACATGCAATGGCTGATTAGCATGTAAAATTTTTCTGTTGGGGCTTAATGAGGATACAAAAGGAACAACTGCAAAAGCTGCGCCTATAGCCGATAGGACTTTTACAGCATTAACTAAAAAATCACGTCGCACTGAATCTACTTGCTTAATACTTCTGGTTTTAAGACTACGACGTATTTTAAACATAAGAATATATTAAAAAATGCAGCTCTAAGAAACAGCATTTGGGTAAAAAAAATACGTAGGTTGGGCTGTAAAGCCCAACATGATGTGGCTCGAACTCCGCACTTGTTGGGCTTTTCAGCCCAACCTACAGTTTCCACATTATAATTCTTTCCAAATTGCACTTACTGCATCTACAAACTTGAAAAGAAATCTATTAGTACATTCAAAAACAAACTATTAATAGATTATAAAATTAACGTTTAGAGTATTGAGTAGCTCTACGTGCTTTATGTAAGCCCACTTTCTTTCTTTCAACTTTACGTGAGTCGCGAGTTAACAAACCACGCGCACGCAACTTTCTACGGAAAGAGTCAGTAGCCGGCTCATCACCTTCTTGCATATCAGCTTCATCATATTCAACTAATGCACGAGCAATACCTAATCTAATAGCACCAGCTTGTCCGGAAATACCACCACCAGAAACAGTTGCATAAATATCAAATTTATCTAGCATGTCCACTGTTTCTAAAGGTTGGCGAATAATCATTGACGCAGTTTCACGCCCAAAATATTCATCCAGTGCTCGCTTGTTTACAGTAATATTACCATTACCAGGACGTAAAAATACTCTTGCAGTAGAGCTTTTTCTGCGGCCTGTACCATAATTTTGCTTTTGAGCCATATAAATTATTCCCCGATTTCCAATTGTTTAGGCTGTTGAGCTGCATGTGGATGCTCACTACCTACATATATTTTTAACTTACGATACATATCGCGACCTAAAGGATTCTTAGGTAGCATACCCTTCACCGCCTTCTCAAGAATACGAGCTGGGTTTTTTGCTTGCAATTTATCAAAAGTAATTTCTTTAATCCCACCTGGATATTCAGAGTGAGAATAATATTTTTTATTTTTAAATTTACGACCAGTGACTCTTATTTTTTCCACATTTGTAACAACTATATAATCTCCGGTATCAACATGCGGAGTATATTCTGCTTTATGCTTGCCTCTTAATCTAGAAGCAATTTCAGTGGCCAAACGACCTAAAATCTTCTCACTGGCGTCAATAATGTACCAATCACGCTTAACTTCGTGTATCTTGGCGCTAAATGTTTTCATTAATATAACTCCATTCGCCTACAAAATCTTGTATTAATTTAACTTCAGACCGGCGATTTTAACTAAATTTAAGGGAATCTACAAGTAAAACTAAGAAATATCAAGTATTTTTTTCATCTACTAGCTTTTTAAGCTTTAATCCTGGCTTAAAAGTAACAACTCGACGCGCTAAAACCGGGATTTCTTCACCTGTTTTTGGATTACGACCTGGACGCTCTGGTTTATCTCTTAAAATAAAATTCCCAAAACCTGAAAATTTAACATTTTCTCCTGACTCAAGCACGAGCTTAATACTAGAGAAAAACTCATCAACCAAGTCCTTGGCATCTACGCGCGATAAATTAAATTCATCACTTATACTTTCAGTTAATATATTTTTACTAAGAGCAGACATAAAAAATACCTAAAATCTATAATACAATTAATAAAGTAACCTCAGTATATGACAAAAAGCTTTTGTCTTTCCCACGTAGGCGGGAATCCATTTTTGATGTGGCTATGATGCCAATACCAAAATGAATCCCAGCCTGCGCCGGAACGACATATTTTGAATACTTTACTTTTTGCCGTATAAAAATTAAGGTAACATATATTTTGATAAAAAGATATTACTCAACACTTCGCAAAACCACATTGTAGTCAGAAAGCAATTTACTTAAAAGCGCATCGATTATCGAGTTAATTTTTTCATCAACTAAAGTCGCATTATCATCTTGTAAAACTAAGGAAATCGCTACACTCTTCTTTCCTGATGGAACACCTTTGCCAACGTAGACATCAAAAATGTCAAATGCTTTTAAATACTCTTCAGGAACAGATGCAACAGTTGCCTTTTTAAGATCTGCAGCACTTACATCATTATCAACCAATAACGACAAATCTCGTCTTGTTTGCGGATATTTTGAAAGAGAGCGAAAAACTATCGGTTGCGTATTATTTAAAGACTCTAATGATAATTCAAATAAAATTACATCGTCAGTTAACTCAAACGCATCCATTAAACTCGGATGCAGCGCCCCAACAATTCCAACAATTTTTCCATCAATTACTATATTAGCGGTCTTACCCGGATGTAGAGCCGGATGTTCTGCTTTTGAAAAAATAACATTATCTATGGAAAACTCTATAAACAAAGCTTCCAAATCACCCTTCATATCATAAAAGTCAAATTTTCCTGTATGCTCACCCCAATGCAAATCGCCGTAAGTTCCACTAATTAAACCAGCGATAACGGCTTCCTCATGCATATCTGTAGTTTGTTTAAAGACAACACCTGTCTCGACAAACTTCATACTATTTTGCTGACGATACACATTATGAATTAAGGAAGCAAGCAATCCAGGCCACATGCCAACACGCATAACCGACAACTCAGGTGAAATTGGGTTAATTAATTTTTTAGCTTTAATATCAGGATAAAATACTTCTTGAATTTCAGGAGATACGAAACTATAACTAATTGTTTCTCGATAGCCACGACTTGCAAAATACTTAGTAGCACGTTCAGTCATGCTCTCATTTATGCATATATTGCCTGATTTTACTTGTATAACTGGCATTGAAGATGCGACTTTATCAAAACCATAAACTCTGGCAATCTCCTCAACCAAATCGACATCTATACATATATCAAATCGATATGAAGGAGGAGTCACTAACCAATTCTCTGCTTCTATCTCAACTTGCATACCTAATCTTTCTAATATATTCCGCATAGTGCTTTGATTAATTTCAACCCCCACTAAGCTCGCAACTTTTACAGGATTAAAATTAATTCTTGAACGTATAGGAATAAATTTATTATTCACTCTATCAACTATTGGACCAACATCACCGCCAGCAAGTTGTTGAATCAAACTAGTAGCACGCTCAATAGCAAGCATAGGTAATTCAGGGTCAACCCCACGCTCAAAACGCTGTGAAGCATCGCTACTTAATCCAAAACGCCGCGCTTTATTAACAATAATTTCTGGTGTGAAAAACGCGCTTTCCAAAAAAATATCACTTGTTTCAGCATGTACCGCGCTATCTTCACTACCCATAATACCTGCTAAAGCTAAAATCTTTGAGTCATCGGCAATTACTAAGCAATCCGTATCTAATTTTATTTTCTGTGAATTAAGTAAAACCATTTCCTCGCTAGGATTAGCATAACGAACCTGAATTGCGCCTTGTATTGTATCCATGTCAAAAGCATGCATAGGTTGACCATACTCTAACATTACATAATTTAAAATATCTACAACTGGATATAAACAACGCAAACCAGCACGTCTTAATCGCTCTTGCATCCACATTGGAGTTTCTGCGTTTTTAGAAATACCTCTTATCACTCTCCCAACATATTTTGGGCACGCTTCTGGTTCCTTAACATTTATACTTAATGTATCTATAATGCTTTCTTTAACAGCTACTTTAGAATGATGGTGCAAATCTAAGTTGTTTTTGGCTGACAACTCGCGCGCAACACCAAGAACACTAAAACAATCCGCACGATTTGGAGTTAAATCTATATCAAAAATACTATCATCAAGTCGCACATATTCACGTAAATTCATCCCGATAGGCGCATCTTCTGGTAATTCAATGATTCCAGATGACTTTTCTTCAATGCCTAACTCTGATGCTGAGCAAAGCATGCCGTTTGATTCTTCGCCGCGAAGCTTTGACTTCTTAATTTTAAAATCACCAGGTAAAACCGCACCACATGTCGCAAGTGCCACCATTAAATCTTTACGCACATTGCTAGCACCGCAAACCACTTGAATATGATTCTGGCCATCATCTACAGTACATAAGGTTAATCTATCTGCTTCAGGATGTTTAGTTGTCGCAATAACTTTAGCAACAATTACACCACTAAATTCTGCCGCAGCTTTTCCAATGGCATCTATCTCTAAGCCAAGCATTGTTAATTGATTTGCTATTTCTTGGGTATTAAGTGCGGGACTTATCCATTCCCGCAACCATGATTCAGGTATTTTCATGCACTTTACTCATCAAAACTGTTTTAGAAATACTATGTCATTTTCAAACATCGTGCGTAAATCATCTATTTCAAAATATAACATCGTGATTCTATCGATTCCCATGCCAAACGCCCAACCTTGATATTGGTCGGGGTCTATATTAACCGCACGCAAAACATTTGGATGCACCATTCCACATCCGCCTACTTCAAGCCAACCTGTAAATTTACAAATTCGACAGCCCTCACCACCGCATTTAGTACATTGCAAGTCTACTTCTGCGGAAGGCTCAGTAAATGGAAAGTATGATGGACGAAATCTTGTCTGCATATCTTTTGCAAACAAATGGGAAAAAAAGTCATCCAAAATTCCTTTAAGATTAGCAAGATTAGATTCTTTATCAACCACCAACCCTTCCACTTGATGAAACATAGGTGTATGAGTAACATCCGAATCACATCTATATACACGCCCCGGGGCTATTAAACGCAGAGGAGGAGTGTTATTTTCGAGGATCCTAATTTGTACCGGTGATGTGTGCGTACGTAATAAAGAACCATCTCCAAAATAAAAAGTATCATGCATCGCGCGCGCTGGATGATGAGATGGTATATTTAGAGCTTCAAAATTATAAAATTCGCTCTCAATTTCTGGACCTTCAACAATATCAAAACCCAATCCATGAAAATAATTATTAATCTTATATTTAATTTGATTAACTGGATGAATGGAGCCAGATGTGTTATTTCGACCAGGCAAAGTAACGTCTATGCGTTCTTCTGCAATTTTCGCGTGTAAAGCTTCTTCTTTTAAAAACAATAGACGACTATCAATCATATCGCCAATATTGCGTTTTAAAATATTTATTTCTTGACCAACAACTGGTCTCTCAGATGGAGGCAAATTTCCTAGATTTTTTAAAATATCGGTTAATTTACCTTTCTTCCCGAGGTAAAAGACACGAATCGTTTCAAGTTCAGCTATATTATTGGTTTTTTCAATAGCAGAGGATGCCTCTTTTTGTATTAAGCTAATATCTTCTTGCATAATAACAATCCGTTTCGTTTATATATATGTTTGAATAAATAAAATTGAATTTCCGCGGATAATCCGCGGAAACTTCGGATGTTATGCAAGTGCTTCTTTAGCTTTATCTGCTATTTGGGCAAATCCTTGCTTATCATGAACAGCCATATCCGCTAAAACTTTTCTATCTAGCTCAATATTCGCTTTTTTAAGGCCTGCAATTAATTTGCTGTATGATAGACCACATTCTCTTGCTTGAGCATTGATTCTTGTAATCCATAACGCTCTAAACTGACGTTTTCTTTGTTTACGATCTCTATAAGCATATTGACCAGCTTTAATTACCGCTTGTTTCGCAACACGATAAACTCTACTTCTGGCACCATAATAACCTTTCGCTGCGTCTAATATTTTCTTATGACGCGCTTTAGCTGTTACACCACGTTTTACTCTTGGCATATTTTATACTCCTAACTACCTTGCAACATACGTGCTGCTAACTTAGCATCACACTTTTTCAAAACACCAGCATCAACTCTTAAATGACGCTTTTGCTTCGTTGATTTCTTAGTGAGGATATGATTACGGTAAGCACGACGACGTTTTATCGCCCCACTAGCCGTTTTTTTGAAACGCTTCGCAGCGCCTCTATGTGTTTTTAACTTTGGCATATTAATACTCCGCATTAATTTATTTCCAGGATTTACTTACATGACTTACGCAAAACCCCGATCTCCGCGTTGGATTTTGTTTTTAATTCGGTTATTTAGTAATCTAAACTCCCGAATTAAAAACAAAATCCGCCTTGACCTCTGGGTTTTACGTAAGTCCTGACTTATAACCCCGGTCTACTTTTTCTTCGGCGATAAAACCATCAATAATTGTCTACCTTCACGTTTTGCTTGCTGCTCGATTACCGCAACATCATTCGTATCCTGTTGAATACGCTCAAGTATCTTCATACCTAATTCCTGATGTGCTACTTCACGACCACGAAAACGTAAAGTTATTTTTACCTTATCACCATGTTGCAGGAATTTTAGCAGGTTGCGTAGCTTAACCTGATAATCCCCTTCTTCCGTCGTAGGACGAAATTTAATTTCTTTGACTTGAACTTGCTTTTGCTTTTTCTTAGCTTCAGCTTGTTTTTTACTTATTTCAAAGAGATACTTACCATAATCCATGATTCGACAAACTGGAGGCTTTGCCGTAGGAGAAATCTCCACCAAATCGTACCCACTTTCTTCAGCAGCACGCAATGCCTCTCTTATCGAAACTATACCCGCTTGATTACCATCTACATCAATTAAGCGTACTTCTGGTACTGTAATTTTTTCATTGATTCTTGCGCGATCTCCATCACGCTTAGTTGATGCACAAATAACCAAATCCTCCAATAAATTAATAATTATTCAAAACTAAAAGTGGCCCTTAGTTTTAATCTCGCGCAGCAGTCTATCACAAAATGATTCATAAGTCATCATCCCGAGATCTTCGCTACCTCTAGCTCTTACACTCACTTTTCCTTCAGCAACTTCTTTATCACCAATCACTAATAAATAGGGTATCTTTTGTAAGCTATGTTCTCGAATTTTAAAGCCGATTTTTTCATTTCTCAAGTCTATTTTTGCACGCATATCATTTTCAAGCAAATTCGCGTGAATTTTTTGCGCGTATTCATCATGCTTTTCAGTGATAGTCAAAACGCTAACTTGCGTTGGTGCCAACCATAAAGGAAAGCTACCAGCATAATGCTCAATTAAAATCCCAATAAATCTCTCAAAGCTTCCTAAAATAGCTCTATGGATCATAACTGGCGGTATTCGTTTGCCATCTTCAGCAACATACTCTGCATCCAGACGATTTGGCATCGAAAAATCTACTTGTATTGTACCACACTGCCATATTCGACCTAAGCAGTCAGCCAAAGAGCATTCTATCTTGGGGCCGTAAAATGCGCCTTCTCCAGGTGCATCTACCCACTCAATGTTACACTCACTCATTGCTTGGCGCAAAGCTTCTTCAGCTTTATCCCAAATCTCATTACTACCAACACGCTTTTCAGGACGTAATGCTAATCTATATTTTATCTCAGTAAAGCCAAAATCTTTGTAAACTTCTTGAACAAGCTTAATCAAATCAGCCACTTCTGATTGAATTTGCTCTTCAGTACAAAAAATATGCGCATCATCTTGCACAAAGCCACGAACTCGCATTAGACCATGCAAAGCACCAGAAGGCTCACGACGATGACAACAACCAAACTCAGCAAAACGCAACGGCAAATCTCGATAGCTCTTTA
>CAZADN010000065.1:0-10251 GCA_964483895.1 uncultured Legionellaceae bacterium | reverse complement strand
TGACCGCTCGGGAACCCCTCCAAAAAGATGGTTATTTTCAATTAAAGATACGACAATGTCAATACCTTATTTGAACTTTTCTATAAATTATTAATAATTAATTGAAGAATGTTGCGGAATGCTTGGGAGATCGCGTTGATTATCGAGTCCCTCTATGTTTATATTTGGTTGGATAGTCCTAAGTTCATCTACCATGCTTAGAACATCTTCTGACAAAAAATTGCCAGATAATTGAATTGTCTCAAGAGATACATTCCTTTTTAATGCTTTTAGTAGTGTTGCAAAATCGTGATCTTGTAAACCAGTACAGCGTAAATCCATTCTTCTAATTGAAGTATTTTGCGATATTATGTCAGACAATAAATCTATTTGCTTCTCGTCACTGAGAGCGTTCAATGGTAACGCTAAAATTTTAATAGCGGTAGACCTGGCTATCGCATTTACAAATGTGTTATCAAGAACACATTTACATTGAGATAAAGTTATAGAAACAAGCTTATTAGCTTGCAAAGCGCGAATAACCGATTTCCAATCTTCCCTGTTCATATACCGGTAGGTATTTTCAAATGAAACAATATCGTCACTACTTTCTAAATGATGGTCTAACGCTACTGCAGTTCGTATAACAGAAATTTTCATAAAAAGCCTCTAATACTAGTCTGTTAAGATTATAAACGCAAACTGGAAAAAAATACAATTAATTCTATACTTTAAGATAAATATATAGTTATATAAGCTTAAAAATGAGCACCCTGAAACTTGACGCGAGTGTTTTTGATTCATCAAAACCTAATGCGGCAGCAAATCGAGCCAAAAAATTACTTGGAAGCCATGGTATAAGCGCTATTGTACAAATGCCTATAGAAGCGCAAATCAGCGTCAGAAGGCTATTAGACAAATTAATTCTAAATGAAAGTCTAACTGAAGTACAACCACAACGTGTTGGGTCTAGTGGCCAATTTGTTGGGGTCGGAACTAACGCAGATGAGACTTTGACTCATAATTCCATCTCTCCAATTGAAAATCTTCATACAACTTTAGCGGCTTGGCAAGTCATGGATGCAGTAAGCCCTCAACAATGGAAAAATGAGCAAATTCGCTCTAGGCTATGTGCTGACTTTGCAAATATTAATCGTGATATATTCACTGATAGATTCTCACGGGCTCTGATTTTTGATTCGGTTTCTAATACAGACATACCAACATTGGATTTCATCAATAAGTTAAAAATTTATGCTCAAAATAACATAAGTGATATTCAGACTAACATTGAAGTACAGAAATTAATTGATAATGCGCTTAAAAATGTTGACAATCAATATCCAAAAAATTTACAAATGGAGTATATTAAACCATTTAAGCTCGAAGCGGAAAGTATTAAGTTAAATAACGATGGAAATCTTATTATTCAATGGAAATCATCCGAGGCACTTTTAAACTTTAGACGGGAGTTATGTAAACACGGAGGAATTGCAAAATGGGGGCCAAATGTAGGCACAACTTTAGCTTTTTTTCCAAATTGGGATGCTATGGAACAAACTAAGCGACAATCTGTTTGGAACAAACTAAACGAGATACTTAACGACCCTGTTCAATGTCTCGAGCTTGAAATTCAAAATTTATCAGAAATAGAAATTTGTCCTGTTAATCTACAAGAAATCGCTTTTTCAAGAAATAATCTAGCAATAGACAGTGCTAATTGGCAGCAATCCAGGCCTATATTTGACGTGGACTCAGATATAAATTCAGCTTGTTTGACGATTAAGAATTATGAAGACATTGTTCAAGAGCTAAGTTCACTACCTCAATCAGACTCTCTATCCACCAAGAAAATAACATTGGATGCCCGTGGAAAATTACAACAAATTGTGGGGCGTGGATCTAATAATGATGCGGTTGATGATGAATCGAAAAGTTGCAACTTATAAGGAAAGACCAAAAATGAAATACAACATTGCACTAATTCCAATTAACGATAGAGATCAATTTATTAATCACGCAGATAATTTATCTCAAACTGCACCTGGAGATAGATATCATATAGGCGGAGAAACGTCTATTCCGCATGTTTCATTATGTCATTTTGAATGTGACCCAGATAATATTGATAATGTATGGGAACAAGTACAAAAGTTAGATATACCCTCATTACATCTGACATTTGCAGAAAATCGTAGTAGAACTTATCCCAATAACCCTAAAGACGCAGGAGTAAGTTGGGTATCTCTCATGCCTGATAATCTGGATAAATTAAAAGAACTACACCTTCAGGTTGCAGACATAATAAAAAGGCCATTAAACGGAGCTTTTGATAACTATGATCCGCACATGACATTATTTAATAGTAAAAGTGATGATGCATGTTTGGAGTTTAATCGTAATCCACGCCTAATAATGCCACTTGAAGATGATTTTACTGTGGCTTTAGGTATTATTGATGATGTTGGACAAATTAATGAAATTATCTATAGTAACGAGTCTCTATCGCATACTTATCGACCTTAGATATCAATATATTTGCGTTAACCGGCTATTTATGTTAGACAAATTATATTGGCTATTTAAAAAAATACTTAATTATGGAAAAATTAAAAAACAAAATAGAGATATTAAAAGCTGAAAATCTTAAACTTAACAAAAAAGTTAAAATGCTTGAAACTAGACTAACTATGAGTAACATTGCTTTCTTAAATATAGTCGGACGCAGTTTAGATGGCATTGTAATCATAAACCAACATAAAATGGTTCTGTATACTAACTACGCAGCTATTAAGTTATTTGATAAAAATATTGACGATCTTCTTGGGAAACCTTTAGATTTACAAATTAACTTAGAACAAACTATGAGTCAAAAAAGCACTGAGTTAAAAATAAATTATCTAAATGGTGACTTTGTAGTAACTGATGTTTCTGTAGTAAAAACAGAATGGTACCAAGAGCCATGCTATATCATTATCTTCAAAGATATTACTGAACGCAAAAAAAACCAAATAACCCTCGAATACAAATTAGAGCATGATCACCTAACTTCGCTACCTAATCGCTTACTATTTGAAAAGAAGATTAATGAAGATATCCAGATAAACAAAAATGCTAAGTTATTTATGGCGTTGTTATATTTGGATATAGATGATTTTAAAAACGTAAACGATACTCTTGGGCATGACGAAGGAGATAGATTACTAAAAATAATAGCCAACACCTTAACACAATGCACCAGAACAGAAGATACTGTAGCACGTTTAGGAGGCGATGAGTTCGCTGTTATCATTAATCAGTTAAAGAAACCAGAAGATGCTGAAATTATTGCCAAAAATATACTTACAAGCATAAGAAAAATTTCTAACATAATGGGCAATTCACTATTTATTAGCTTAAGTATCGGCATTGCAATCTATCCTAAGTCTGGAGAGACTTTAAACCAATTACTTAGAAATGCAGATGCGGCAATGTATTGCGCTAAAAATAATGGCAAAAACCAGTACATGATATACGATCCATTATTGATTAATTGAAAATTCTATTTATCAATCTCAAAACTAATTTCTACGTCTTTGAATTACATACTGGAAGAAAGGTAAGAGCCCAAAAAAACCAAATAAAACTAGCAGTAAAATCTGAAACTTAAATTGTGAGCTAGAATTAGAGATTTCTGGCGGAATAAAACCAACAATAATTCCAATAATACATGTAAGACTTGCTATACCTGGTAAAACATAACTTAAAATATTATTTAACTTATTAAGTTTATTTTTACGAATAAGTTTAAACGCAGCAAAAAACAACAACAAATAATATAACAACCCAAATTGTGCGGTTATCGCAGATAACATCCAATATGAACTATTGATGTCAGGGAAAAATAAAAAAGCGCACATCAGTACGCTAAAGACACATGCTTGTAAAATTAAAATTCCCGACGGCATGTTATTTTTATTCAATTTTTGTAACCACGCTGGCGCACTCATAGCACACATAGAAGCATGTAAACCACGAGCCAACCCAACCATCCAAGACCCGGCTATGCCAAGTCCTCCAAGAATTATACAAAAACCAATTATTAAAGAAATGTTATTTATTGAATATGAAGAAAAAAATATGCGCAGCACATCACTTAACCCCTCAACCAGAGTAAGTTTTTCAACTGGCATAATTACACATAAAGCAGATGAGCTAAATATAACTGAAATTAAAATAATAATGGCACTAATATATACAGCTTTAGTATAAGTTTTAGCAGGATTTTGTACGTTGCCTGCATGCATTGCGATTACTTCTAATCCAATTAAACTGAACAAAATATTAGAGAAAAAACCAATATTACGAAAATCCTTAACTTGAGGCACTAAAGCTTGCCAGTTAAGAAGTGTAGCAGATTCATTGCCTGAATATAACCAATAAATAGCTAATATTATCATAATAAGCATCGGTAAGAGTGTGCCGATTATAGCGCTACATGTGCTAAACCAACTGGTCGCGCGAATACCGCGACAATGCATAATACTTAATAACCAAAACAAAGCCAAACTAGTAATTAAAATAAACTGCCGATTATGCCCCATATCAGGAAAAAATAATGAAGCAAATGTTGCTGTGATAAAAGCAAAAATAGTTGGATACCATATTATATTGTACAACCATTGAATAAACATAGCCAAATAGCCATAACTATGCCCAAGTGCTGTGCTAATCCATATATAAGATCCGCCAGTCATAGGATATTGAGTGACGAGCTTAGATGTAATCCAAGCTAATGGTAAAAAAAAGACAAGTCCTGCAAAGACATAAAATGTAATTAAAGAAAAGCCATACTGAGCGCTAACAGGTAGGTTACGCAGACTGTCAACTGATACAATAGCTATCATTACTAGGGCAAAAACCCCTAAGCTACCTCTCTTATTTAGATTCAGCTCCGTACCCATATTCATCACACCACACTTGCCCTATGAACAATTAATGCCCATTCTGATTGTTTCCAATTGTACACCATGCTTTTTTATATTGTCAATGTACGTGTTAATCTATTCCGTTGGACTCTAAGCAAAAAACGATGATAATATAGCTACTCAAAAATATGTAAAGGACTAGTATTATGAACGTATATTTTAAAGCGAGCTTACTTCTTCTAAGCGTAACTATCGCTCACGCTGGCGATATGGGGGATGCTGGAGATATGCCCATTAATTATCTGACAACTCCATTTATTGTTGCCGAAGGAAGTCTTAATCACGCTGAATATGCAAATGAAGTTTTTAATAATGTATATGGAACGCAACTAAATAATCATTGGGGTGGAAGGTTTGGTGCTGGAATAACAAGAGAGTATCGTGGTCAATTTAGTTTAACTAGTGAAATTGGTTATGGATATTATGGCAGAGTCAGAACGTCTTTTCCTAATAATGTAAATAATAATTATTATGCTATAGATGGCGTAGATGCGCTTGTTGGGGCACTTTATATCTTAAGACAACTAGATATATTTTTTAAAGCTGGGGCTATGATTGAAAACAAGAGGGTAAAAGGCTCTTTAGATTTATCTAAAGCATATCCAGGAGGTGTCGGGACAGGTACACAAAACTACAACTCTAACTTTACGCAAGTTTTACCTGCTTTAAAAACCGGAGCAATGTACAATTTTAACAACAATGTTGCGATTTCACTTTCTTATATGCATGTATTTGGTTCAACTACTTCTCTTATTAACAACACTTCTGTAGCAAGCAGTCCGGTGTCTATAGTATCTACAACTAATATGCATAACCAAAATCCAACGGTGGATTCGGTGTTATTAGGATTACAATATAATTTAACGTAAAGTAATTTGTACTAACCTTCTAGGGTGAGTCGACAATTCACCCTAGATTTCCAATTCTATTTTTTAAATAGCATTGTTATATCAATTTCATCAAATGTATACATTTTATTACAAAAATCGCAATTCACTGTTACCGCTCCATTTTCAGATAATATTTGCTGCACCTCGTCCTTGCCAAAGATAGACAATGCTTGACGCATTTTATCAATATTGCAACTACAGTGAAACATTGCTGCGCGCGAAGGGAATAGCCGTACATTTGCTTCATGATATAATCTATATAAAATTTCTTGATTATCTAATGTGAATAACTCTTTATCGGTAATAGTTTCAGCAATTTTGACTGCATACTCCCAAAAATTCTCACGGCTTTGATTACTTTCACCTGGCATTAATTGTAATAACATGCCAGCCGCATGTTCATCATCTACTGCCAAGTGAATTTGAGTTGAGATTTGTTCTGATTGAGCGAAATAGTACATTATATTTTCCGCCAGTGAACCAGATTGAATTGGCACAATGCTTTGATAAGTTTTTGTGCTATTATACTGATTTAAATTTAATACAAGCTTCCCTGACATAAAAGCTTGTTGATAATCTACTATATCACTTGCATTTTCTGATTGTTTAAATTTTGCAACGGCACGTACACGTAGGTCATCATCACATTTCACAATCAATAATGGCAATCTATCATCACCATGAAACTGTAAACTAACTTCACCTTTAAACTTTAACCCACCGGTTATTAAAACACATGCTAACAATGCCTCTCCAAGCAATTTTTGTAAATCTTTAGGATAATCCCTCTGTGCAATTATAGTTTTAAAAGTAGAATCAAGATGAATAATTTCGCCGCGAACATTTTCATTATCAAAAATAAAGCGCTGAGATGAGTCTTTGTTAAACATAATTCTTTTCCAATTCACATAATGATAGATGAGCTTTGCGCTTGTCTATAGGATTTATTAATAAATAATTAGGATGTAAGATTTGTATTAAAGGTAATTTGTTTTTTGCAATTAACTTGCCAATTAAAATATCTTCTCCCATAACCAAAAGTAGTTTATAAAGTTTTAAATCTATATTTTTTATATCGAATGATGCATTAACATACAACAATTCAAAATCCACACGCTTTATAGAAGTACTAGCCAACATATTTTCTAATAAATTTCGTGCAGACTCTGAAAGCTCTTGGTGGCTATCATCACTCGCAATTAAAATTAAAACTTTACGTTTAATATCACGCATCGTCCAAACATCAATACCCATTTGTTGCAAATAATATAAATTTTTAAGCGTCTTTGAAAAATCAGATTTATACATAACTAAACATTTCTTGAATTGCTAATAATGGATCTTTTGCTTGCGTAATTGGGCGCCCGACAACTAAATAATCGCTTCCTAATGAATATGCTTGTTGCGGCGTCATAACGCGTTTTTGATCAAAATTATCAGTGTTAAATCTGATTCCAGGTGTAACTGTCAGGAATTCTGAACCACACAATTGCTTGATTTTTGGTACTTCAAAGGCCGAGGCAACCACTCCATCTAAACCCATATTTTTAGTAAGAGTCGCGAGTTTTAATACTTGCTTAGTCAAAGGTGATTCCACACCTATTTCGGCTAGTTCTTTATCTTGCATGCTAGTTAATACCGTTACAGCAATTAATAAAGGTCTTTCTGCGAGTTTGTAACCATTTAAGGCATCTTTTGCCGCTGCAAGCATAGCTGCACCACCACTAGCATGGACATTTATCATCCACACACCCAGATTAGCCGCCGCTTTACAAGCATTCGCAACAGTCGTTGGAATATCATGAAATTTTAAGTCTAAGAAAACTTTAAAACCTTTATTAACTAATTTTTTAACAAACTCATGCCCAAATAAGGTAAACATTTCACTGCCAACTTTAAGTGCGCACAATTCTGGATCTAACAACTCCACAAGTTTTAATGCTTCATTTTCTATATGAAAATCTAACGCGACGATTAATTTATATTTCATAATTAATCACCTTCTAAACCATGTATTGGCTTCGTACGCCCCCAGGCTTTACAACTTGGACAATGCCAATGTAGCAAATGCCCACCGTATCCACACTGCCCGCAACGATATATAGGCTTATTTTCTAAAAATTTACTCGTTATTGCATGCAACATTTGTAATTTATCACGAACTTTGCCATGCGCAGAATCCAAATGCCAATGTATTAATTTATTTAACCCACGAATAGTTGGATGACGACCTAAATGACCAGATACAAAATCTATAGCAAAATCAACACCCTTTTCACGACTTAAATAATCACCAATAACAAAAATCAAGGAGGCTCGCGGATGTTCTGGTAACTTTTGCTCTAAATAATCTATGCATTCATCCATAGAGTCTAATTCTCTATGACAATGCACTAAGGGTTCAATAATTTCATTAAAGAATTCTGGATCTTGTTCTGGAACTTTCATCAATGCTTTTATGGCATGCTTAAACCTACCTTTTTGCATCTCTATTTCTGCTAACATTAAACTTGCGCGTACTGATTTTTTATCAATCGCTAAAGCCTGCTTTATTGATTGCAACGCTTTTTCTATGAGATTTTCTTTTAAGGCAATGCTTGCAATCTCACAGTAGTAATGTGCGGCTTGAACACTCATATCAGATGATGTAGATGCTTCAAATTTTTTAATTATATCAAGAGCTTTTTCCCAAGCTTTTTCTTGTTGATAAATCGCCAATAGTCCTTTAAGACTACTTACTTCATGCTCCCCGACTAAATCAACAACTTCTAAAAATATTCTCTCAGCCCTATCAAAAACACCTGCGCTCATATAGTCTTGACCAAGAGCCATTAATGATTCTTTACGCTGAAAAAGACTAAGCTGCGGCCTCGCTATCAAATTTTGATGTATACGTATAGCTCTATCTACTTCCCCGCGCCGCCTAAATAAACTACCTAAAGCTAAATGTGTTTCTACTGTTTCACTATCAACTTCAAGAAGCTTTATAAATAAATCAACCGCCTTATCTGGCTGCTCATTTAACAAATAATTTAAACCAACTACATACTCACGCGAAAGATGATTGGTTTCATGCTGAACTTGATTATCGTGATTACGTCTTGCTATAAACCAACCTGACCACGCCGCAGCTGGAAGTAAAAGAGGCCATAAATTAATCATTTATTTCTGTATCCCTTAAAAAACACTATCATGATTGCGTATTGGTATTGTTCTTAAGTTTTTAATCTCTCGCTCGGTTAATTCTAGTTGCTTTTTGATTTTTGAATTAACTATTTTAAGCCGCCAATATTTGAATATAGATAGAATGAATCCAATTACGATACCTATACCAAGAAGCAATATTGCAAAGACAGAAATTGGAAGATTTAAAGTTGTGAAATACAAATTAACAGCAACTGCGGTTGCATTTAACGCGGCAAAGCTTATTCCTACCAGAATCAGGAATAAATAAAACATTAATATAATTAGCCGCATACAATGTCCTTAATAATTTTGGACGATACTTAAAGCTTAGCGAGTCTAATTTTTTGTTTATATACTGAAAATTTCCGCTTCCTTACGGTCGCGGCTCAGATTAGAATTATTTTCATTAATGCCATCCGAGCCGCGACCGTAAGGGAGCGGAGTATCACTACTCGCTATCTTTATTACTATTGCCCATTTTTTCTTTTAACAAATCGCCAAGAGTAGCTGAAACTTCTGAAGTTTTAGAGTACTTTTTAATTGCATCGGCTTGTTCATCAGCATCTTTTGCTTTAACAGATAGAGAAACAGTACGATTCTTCTTATCTATATTGACAACCTTAGCTTCAATTTCATCACCTTCGGAAACAACGCTAGTAGCGTCAACAACTTTATCTTCAGATAAATCATTAACACGGATTGTACCTATTACCTCTTCAGCAAGTTCAACTGTTACAAGCTTTGGCTCAACGGCAATAACTTTACCTTTAACAATAGAGCCTTTAGGCGAGTTTTCTATATATGCAGTGAAGTTATCTCCTTCCAACTGCTTAATACCTAAAGAAATACGCTCACGCTCAGCATCAATTGCTAAAATTACTGCTTCAACATCTTGACCTTTCTTATAGTTTTTAACTGCTTCTTCGCCTGCTTCAGACCAAGATATATCAGATAAATGTACTAAACCATCAATTTCCCCATCTAAGCCAATGAAGATACCGAAATCTGTAATAGATCTGATTTTACCACTAACTTTCTCGCCCTTATTGTGCGCTTGCGCAAAACTTTGCCATGGATTACCCACGCATTGTTTCATACCAAGTGATATACGACGGCGTTCAGCATCAACTTCAAGCACTATAACTGGAACTATATCACCTAATGATACAACTTTGCTAGGATGAACGTTTTTATTGGTCCAATCCATTTCGGACATATGAACTAAACCT
>CAZADN010000064.1:0-10266 GCA_964483895.1 uncultured Legionellaceae bacterium | reverse complement strand
AAATATGTAATATCCGAGCCGCGACCGTAAGGAAGCGGAGATTTTAGGTTTGAAGTTCTCCGCTTCCTTACGGTCGTAGCTCGGATTCTTATTTTACAAGTTTTTTGGTTTAAAAGTGGAGGTTTTCTATGTTACCGTGGACTGGTTTGCCAAATATAATAACTTTACTGAGAATAGCTTTAATTCCGGTTTTTATTATTTGTTTTTACATACCTTTTAAATATGCGCATTTAAGTGCGGCAATTATCTTTGCTTTAGCATGTTTCACTGATTGGTTGGATGGGTATTTAGCGCGTAAACTTGGGCAAACTTCGCCGTTCGGTGCGTTTTTAGATCCAGTTGCGGATAAACTTTTAGTTGCTACTAGTCTTCTTATGCTTGTTGGCTCAGAAGATTTACATTTTATTACTTTGCCTGCAATTATCATCGTTGGTCGCGAAATTGTAATTTCTGCATTAAGAGAGTGGATGGCTGAGATTGGAAGTCGGGCGAGTGTTGCTGTTGGTTTTATTGGTAAAATTAAAACATTTATGCAGATGATTGCGATTGTATTATTGTTAGCCTTTGATGCCAATTTCACATTTTTCACATATCTAGGGGTGGTGATATTATACTTGGCTGCAATAATGACTGTTTGGTCTATGATAGTCTATTTGCGCGTTGCTTGGCCAGAACTAACCAGTGATTCAAAAATAAATTAAAATAAAGCATTTTTATAGTTGACAGATGTGTGAAATCAGGTAGAATTCACTTCGATTAGCGATGCGGGAATAGCTCAGTGGTAGAGCATAACCTTGCCAAGGTTAGGGTCGCGAGTTCGAGCCTCGTTTCCCGCTCCAATGTTTGTCGTTTCACTTAGGCTGTGTGGCAGAGTGGTTATGCAGCGGCCTGCAAAGCCGTGGACGCCGGTTCGATTCCGGCCTCAGCCTCCACGGAATTATTTTAATTATTGGTGTTTCATGCCCAGGTGGCGAAACAGGTAGACGCAAGGGATTTAAAATCCCTCGGTGGTAACACCATGCCGGTTCGATTCCGGCCTTGGGCACCAATTCAGTTATTTGTCTTATTTTACAATTTAAATATTCGCAGGTTGAGCTGCAAAGATTTGTAGGTTGAGCTGCAAAGCCTAACAAGTTCGGAGCTTGAGCCAAATCATGTTGGGCTTTGCAGCCCAACCTATAAACTATATCTGCCTTGACCTCGGAGTTTATCGTACGCTTTGTTATTATAATTCTATGGGAAGCTTGTAAATATGAGTAAAAATAGACACCTGGTAAATCAGCATGAGGATGAAAGTTTTTTTAAGAGCGCTTTGGCAATTAGTGGTTCAATAACTCCCAAAGTTATTCGTAAAGTTTTAGCTATGATTGTGTACTCTAGTATTATTTCCTATTTACATCATTATATTCCAGCTATAGCTTTACCGGTAGGTCCATTTGAATATGCTGGGCTTGTCATGGGGCTTATTTTAGTTTTTCGGGTAAATGCTGGATATGATAGATGGTGGGAGGCGCGCAAAATATGGGGGAGTATTGTTAATAATAGCCGCAACCTTGTGATTATTGTTACTCAATATGGTAAATCCTCAGAATCACTATGGAAGCTAAAAGTAGCTAACTATATTGCAGCTTTACCATTTTTGATTAAAAATAACTTGCGTGAAATTAACTCAATTGACGAAGTTAGAGAATTAATTCCAAATGAATTATTAGATAAACTAACTAATGCCAAACATAAACCTAACTTTTTAATCGCAGAAATTGCTAAAGAGTTAAATATCGCAAGATTAAATGGAAGATTGGATGATTTCGCATTTATGCAAGCTGAGCAAACTCGCGCTGGTTTACTAGATTGCCAAGGAGCTTGCGAGCGGATTAAAAAAACCCCAATTCCTTATGTAATGGCAGTAAAATCAAGACGGTTCATTCTTTTATTTTTAATAGCATTACCATTTGCATTCCTTGATTTACCATCCGTTATAAATGTATTAATTAGCGGATTGGTTGCGTATACTTTGTTATCTTTAGATCAAATCGGTTTGGAATTGCAAAACCCGTTTTCTGAAAAAAGATTAAGTCATTTACCATTGGGCAGTATATGTGTCAGTATTCGGCATAATGTCTTGGAGATTACTGAGGCTATGGTGCTGAATGATCTTGTCATTTAATTGTGAAGACTGCAGTTGAGAACGACTTAATTTTTGTTATTAAATTAAGATCTTTTTTCGCAAGCGCATGCTGGTTAGCATGCGTTTACGGAGATGGCGCTTCGCGGAATATTTTATTTTTAAAAGCACAAGCGGTTTTGAGTTTATTGATAAAACTCCTGCTTTGAATAAAATTAAAAGTGAGCTTAATAAATAAATCATGTGTATAGTGCGTAAGGTTGAAATTATTTAATTTAAATAACACGCAAAGCGCCATCTACGTTTGCGCCTGCGCACCCGACTGCGTCTGCGAAATTTGTATTATAAACTAAATTGTTTCGATATGGGCGCCGAGCAATATTCCACAGGGCGATGAAGTGATATTAATGGCTACGTGCAATTGTTGGGCTTTGCAGCCCTACATTTCTTCCCGGATTACGCTGTGCTTCATCCGGGCTACATTTGTATTAACTGCCTTGATTTTGTTTTTCTTTGATTTCTGATAAGGTTTTACAGTCTATGCAAAGTGTTGCGGTTGGGCGAGCTTCTAAACGCCTTAGACCGATTTCTATACCGCAAGCCTCACAATAACCAAAGTCATCTTCACGTAAACGTTCTAGAGCGTCTTCGATTTTTTTAATAAGCTTTCGTTCGCGATCACGAGTGCGAAGCTCGATGCTGAACTCTTCTTCTTGGCTTGCTCTGTCAGATGGGTCTGGGTAGTTAGCTGCATCATCTTTCATGTGAGAAACAGTTCTATCTACTTCTTCCATTAAAGATTGACGCCAAGCTAGCAAAATCTTTTCGATATGTGCTAACTGTTTTTCATTCATATACTCTTCACCATCCACTTCGTGGTAGTGTTCAATACCCATGTTGGTTAAAGATTCAATATCATTTTTCACTTTTAATTCACTCATTTTTTACCTAATTATTGATTTATTATAGTCTAAATCTCCATAACTTGCTCGGTCATTTCCGCCTAAATCTTGCCAGCATGTTATGTTATGATAGTCATGTAATTTTAGCAATTTTTTAACTTCGTCACGTTGATTATAGCCATGCTCTAAAATTATAAAGCCATTAGGAGCTAAAAAATTCTTGCTATTTGCAATTATGTATTCTAATGATTGTAGACCATCATGTCCGCTAATTAAAGCCTTAGATGGTTCGAACTTAACATCTCCTTGTGATAAATGCGGATCATCTGCTGCGATATATGGTGGATTAGATATAATCGCATCAAAGTCTCTTGTACTAATATTTGTAAACCAATCTGATAATATAAAGATAATATTATTCGCTGCAAGTAATTTAGCATTATTTCGTGCAATTGCAAGAGCCTCTTCACAAATATCACATGCAGTGATTTGTATATCTGGTCGCATTTTAGCGATAGAGATAGCTATTGCACCACTGCCAGTGCCAAGCTCTAAAATTTTTGCATGCGGTCTATTTTTTAATTTTTCTAAAGTTTTTTCAACTAAAATTTCGGTATCTGCTCGTGGGATTAAAGTTTTTTGTGATACTTCAAGTTTTAATGACCAAAATTCTTTATAGCCCACTATATATGCAATAGGCATGCCTTGGTCACGAAGAGTTATTAACTTTTGATATGCTGTTTGTTGCTCTAAAGTAAGATTTTGTTCAGGATGTGTGTATAAATAAGCCTTATTTACTTTTAATACATCACATAATAACACTTCACAATCTATTTTGCTGATTTGTTGTAAATTAAGGGCTTGTTTAATATTAATCATTGAGAAATTTCAGCAAGAAGTTCCGCGTGATGCTCTTGTTTTAATGGTTCTATGACAAGATTTAGCGCGCCTTCCATAACTTCTGTAAGTTGGTAAATTGTTAAATTTATACGATGATCAGTTAATCTTCCTTGCGGAAAGTTATAAGTTCTAATTCTTTCAGAGCGATCGCCAGTACCTACCAGTAATTTGCGTGTTTGTGCTTGTTCTTGCCTTTGTTTAGTTTGTTCAGCATTTAATAATCTAGTTTTTAATAAGGCCATGGCTTTAGCACGGTTTTTATGTTGTGAGCGCTCATCTTGGCATTCTACAACTACTCCAGTTGGGATATGAGTAATACGGATTGCGGAGTCAGTTTTATTAATATGCTGACCGCCAGCACCAGATGCGCGAAAGGTATCAACGCGTAAATCTTCAGTATTTATATCGATATCATCAATTTCTGCAACCTCTGGTAATATTGCAACGGTGCAAGCAGATGTATGTACTCGACCTTGAGATTCGGTAGTTGGAACACGTTGCACGCGATGCGCTCCTGATTCGAATTTTAAATTAGCATATACATCTTTTCCAGAGATTAAGGCAATGACTTCTTTAAAACCACCATGCTCACCATGACTTGCGTTAACTATTTCAACGCTCCACCCTTGATTTTCAGCATATCTACTATACATTCTAAATAAATCACCAGCAAAAATAGCAGCTTCATCACCACCAGTTCCGGCTCTTACTTCTAGATAAATATTGCGTTCATCATCAGGATCTTTAGGAACTAAGTGTTTTTGTAAGGTAGCTTCTAACTCTAGCAGATTTTCTTTGGCGCTTTTGAGTTCGTCTTGAGCCATTTCTGCAAGATCTTTATCATCGCCATTAATTAATTCTTCAAGCTCTTGTAAATCTTCACATGCTTTATTATAGCTAGTATAGCTTTGTGCTACAGGTTCTAGTTGTGCGTATTCTTTGGATAGTTCTTTAAATTTATTATGATTATTAATAATTTCAGCTTCTGCAAGTAACCGCTCAATTTCTTGGAAGCGTTCTAGCATAATTTGTAATTTTAATTTAAGAGATTCTTTCATATGTCTGACTTTTTGGAAAAATAATTAAGTAACTTTTGCAGAATATTTTTATTGTCTGCAGCGATTTGACGTAAGCCAATTTTTGGAAAATGCATAAGCTTATTGGTCAGTCTGCGGCTAAATTCTTTTAAGACTTTATGCGGACATTTGCCATTAGATATTTTGTTTAAGGCACGTTGTAGCTCTAAATTTGAGAGTTTCAGCATATGCTGTTGGTAGGAGTGAATAATATGATTGGCTGCTTTGGTATTATTCCACTGTATATAATTTAGTACTTCTTCCTCAATCATATTTTCAGCTAAAACCGCAGCTTCTTGGCGTGTGTTGAGATTAGCTAAAATTACATTTTGCAGACTGTCTATATTGTATAAATGGACATTAGGAATTGATGAAACGTCATCTTCAATATCACGAGGTACAGCTAAGTCTAATAAAAACATTGGGTTTTGGTTACGTTTTAGTAGAGCATTGTGTATCATGGGTTTATTAATAAAAGGCAAAGGGCAACTGGTCGCAGTAATTAGGACATCAGCTTTGGATAAATGCTCACCGAAATTAAGAATTGGTACAGTTTCGCCTTGTAGTTCTGCAGATAACATTTCTGCTTTTTCTTGTGTTCGGCTAGTTACGATAAATTTACGTACACCTGCTTGATGTAAATGCTTTGCAACTAAAGCTGAAGTTTCACCGGAACCGATTATAAATACGCTTAAATTTTTGTAGTCTTGAAAAATTTGTCCAACTAATTGCGCTGCTGCATATGCTATAGATATTGAGTTTTTACCAATGCCACTTTTAGTACGGATATTTTTGCAAGCATGAAAGACAAATTGAAAAATCGCGTCTAGATTGTTGCCTATAGTGCCGGATTGACTAGCGAAATTATAAGCCTCTTTTAATTGTCCAAGAACTTGAGGTTCGCCGAGCATCATTGAGTCTAATCCACTACCTACACGCAGTAAATGTTTAACAGCATTATCTTCGGTATGTAAGTAAAAATATGGTTTTACTTCACGAAGGGATATATTTTTTTCTGCGCAAATCCAAGGAGTAATAATTTCTGGATCTTTAGTATTACAATAAATTTCTGTTCTATTGCAAGTAAATAGCACCACAGCTTCGTCTACATCTAAATCATTTGTAAAACGATGTAAAATGTTGTTGTCATTGCTTGTAGAAAGTGCAAATTTTTCACGTATGTCTAAGGGTGCGGTTTTATGATTTAAACCACATGCTACAAACACCATAAGGATAGTGCCAGAAAATTATTAAGATTTCTGGGAATTGTATATTATTTCCGTTGTTTTTTGAAGAGAGTTTTTATTGATGCTCAATAAAAACTCAAGAAATTCATTGGTCAGCCGAAAATCATATTATAAAAGCAAGCTCCAACTTTAATTTTCTAAAAAAGGAGTATTTATATGGAAATTATTTTTCATGGGAGGCATGATAGTAGCCAAGCGACTGAGAACTTAATAAGTATTATCGAGATGTTGAGACAGCGTTATAAAATTGGCGCATTTCGTGAAATGCATTTGTCGATTACTTTGGTTGATGCAACCGGGGAAGATGTTGAGCTTGTAGATAGTGAAACAGATGAAGCATTTCGTGTTATGGAAGTTTATCAGCAATCAAAACAAGTTCCACGTAAAAAAGGTCGCCCGGATTTGAAATTGGTGGTTAATAAAGGGGATTAGATATGCCGGGTACAGGAATAGTGCAGCAGGCTTTTAAGTCAGCTTTGCTTGGCGGGACTAGCAACTTAGATAATGTCGTTGATTTAACCTTGGAAGCTTCAGCATTTGAAAGGCGTTTTAATGCCTTATTACCAAATGATAATTTATCTAATGCTGCACTTATCGCTGGCGCAGGTGTTGCAACTGTTGCCGCAATTGCCGGCGCTTATTTATTAATAAAAAATCGGATAGATTGTGTTGATGATGAACGTGAAAGTTTTATTGATTCTGTAAATGCTAATGTTGTCTCATTTTTTGTGTTTAATAGTAAAGATAAACGCCGAGATTCAGTTAAATATGTTGCTGGGGTTATCACTGAATTAGAAAGGAATCCAATTTTAAATAAGTTTTCACGCTTGCTTATTAAAACTATTGATAAAGATGGTAAAAATGGTAAGCATTATAATGCCTTTTCAATTGCTTCATTACCATTTGGTGTGCATTTTGACCAACCTCGAGAAGATGGTGATAATGTTGATGAAGCAATTCAAGCCATAAATTTTTTTTTAGGCGGCGAGTTTCTCGAGTTATTAGACACAGTTAAAAGAGAGATTAATCATAGTCTACTTAATGATACAAAATTGTTTTTTAATGCCCAAAGTCATATTCAAGATCTTAATGCAACACGGTTAATAGCTATCATATTGGCAAATATAGCAATTAACCTTATTCAAGGTATAAATCCAAATAATAGCTTACCTTTAACAACTGATGAATCATATAAATTGTGTGAGGAGTTTAGGTCATTATTACTTAAATTAAAACTTGGAATAAACTCAGAACTTAGTCAATTTAAGGATAAATTAGTCGCAGCGCATAAGCTTGAGCTTTTTATAGACAGGTTAGAAGAGCGCATTAATTATTTACAGATATCTTATAAAGATAAATTAAAAAACGATTTAAATTTAAATGATGTGATTAATGGCGGTTATGCAGTTATTCAAAATACAACTAGACCAATCCGCAGACTTTTATATAGAAATGAACGCTTGGAAAATATGGCGGCGTTTTTCTCAAGATTAATCGATTTGAATATAGAAATTAAAAATAAACCTGAAATATTTCAAAGATTAATTAAAAAATTAGATATGAAACCTAATAGTAATTTTGCAGAAATGGGGTTAAATAGTGAGCCATCTACGGCCATGGATTTTCTTGCAATTTATGTAAGTCATTATCGAGATGTTAGAAAAAATGCTTTAAAGAGATTTAGTCATCCTTCGGACGTGGATTTTGTAGAAACTTTGAAATATATCGATGAGAATTATGTGCAATACATCGAGAATTTGACTGAAAGTTATGGTTTTTTGGGTAGACATAAAAACCCAATTAATCCTGCGCGCGTATATTTGATATGTTTTATTGCATTGATGCTTGAAGCACATAATGTAACTCTGCTTGATAAAAAGCCAGGATTTTTAAGTTCAAATGAGCAAGCATTACAATTTTTAAGGCGCTCTTTAGAAAATAATGCTTATTATGGATGGCAATATCTTTTATCAGGTGATGTGTCTTCGCATTTAAGAGATTATTTGCAAAAGCAAATACATTTAGTTATAGCAATTAGACATTTAAGTTTAATTACCACTTTAACAGAGATTAATTCAGGTTATCTGCAGCGTCAGGATTTTCAAGCATTTGTGAAAGAAAAATTAGAAAAACTTCAAAAAATTCATTCCGAATTTATCGATGCGAAAGATAGGTTAGTTGAAGCTGCAGCACAAAATGCTCAACAACCTTTCTCACGTTTAATTATTAGTGAAATAAATCATGATGTTCCAGATAAATTTACTAATCTTAGAGATTTGTGTGCAAATTTTAATGAAGATTTAGATAGAGCAATGCAACAAATTTCAAGTCCTGAATTTAAAGCTAGACTGAAACTTAAAGAAACTGAGTTAATTGATAAGATAGAAACTTACGATCCAGAACTTGGAAGCGCTGAATTTTATGCAAATTTACAAAACTCAGCGCAAATGCAAATTTTAAAAGCCGATATTGCGAAGCGTCACGAAGTGAAAGGAGAGTTTGATCGTTCTTTGGATAAGGCAAGTACGTGGGCAAATGGCGCAAATAGTAACTTCGCATCTTTCAAATTAAAAGTACTTAATGCAATTTGTATTGCTAGTAGTGCTTTGTTACTAATTGGATTAGTAATTTTAGTTTCAATGACCTATGGAGTTAATGCATTAGCAGTTCTTTCTGACTTGGCTTCTGGTGTGCAATCTGCATTAATGATAACAGGATTTGTAAGTGCCGCGGCTGGCGGAGTAGGATTAGCTACTAGTTATTTTGCACCACGCTTTTTTAATAAGCGTAGTGATTTGATTCCGGTTAAAGAGGATTTTAGTTTGGAACAGCCAGTGCAATTAAAATAATGATCTTAAACTGTACAATCAGCTGCATAACGTGATACAATTGTCTTACAAATGACTATCGAAAATTAATAATGACTAAATATAGAGTTATAGAAGCGAATCAAAGAAAAATGCTGAGTGTTGTTTTGCCAGCTTCTGATTATGTTAATAAAGAAAAGAAAGAAGTGATTCAACGTGATGCAGATCGCACACCCTTTTTAATAAGAAATGGTGAGTCATTTTTAGATGTTAGCGATAGTGTATTTAATCCAGCTTTATCAGAGGATGAGTTTTATTATACGCAAGGTGATTTTGACAGTAGATTATATCCATTAGTATTGCCCATAAGTTCAGATTATTATACTGCTATTATGGAGAGTAGAAGCAGAGATTTATTGTTTTTTGGATATGTAGATGATAATGATTTAGCATGCGGGATAACGATTAGTAGTATCAGAATTAACGGCTCTGATATATATTTTTTCTCGCATACTCGAAATTGTAATGCACGAGAACTTGAGGATAGAATACAAACTGTAATTTATGATGAGACATATTGCGACAAACTGGGTATTCCTGGGTTCAATATCGATGGATGCACTACTCAACTTGTTGATAGTAAAAAAGATGCTTTTCAAACTTTAATTGGTTGTCTTAAATCAAAAAATGCAGAGAAATTTGTGAGAAGTGTTTTTGACGAAAATGGCAATCTTTTATTGGATAAAGTGCGGGCTCTAAATGAAATATTATCTAATATTAAGATAAAATATTATTATAATTTCTATCATGGTTTTTGTTCACGAAATCACATAGAGCCCGAACAATTAGGATGGGAATCATTCTCTTTTGAAAATTTTAGTAACAAAATAAAAGAATTAATTCAAAAAAAGCTCGAAGAAGGTAGGCAATTAGAAGAATTGATACAATATCTAGAAGAATTTTTGGAAAACAATGATACGCTAGATCCTAATTTTCAAAGAATGCTACAAGAATCAATAGATTCAATAAAGAAAGCAGTAGAAGAGCCAAATAGATTAATTAAACAAGCTCAAGATAAAGTTATGGAGGAGGGCTATATACTAAACTTCGATCCTCAGGGACGGTTGTTAGTTGAGCTTGATGATTGCATAGTTAGTTTGGATATTACTAAATCTGAATATTTGTATGGTAAATATCTTAATATATTGC